>CALETM010000287.1 GCA_937920765.1 uncultured Alphaproteobacteria bacterium
CGCAAGCTTTAATGGAATACGAAACCCTAACCGGCGATGAAATTAAAGCAGTGCTGAACGGCGAAAAAATTGACAAAAATAAAGAAGTTCCGGTCAGTGAAGAAAAGCGTACCAAGGCCTCGGTACCGGAAGTTTAGCAATAGAATCGGCTCTTTTAAACTTTAAGCTTGAAAGAGCCGATTTTCGGAATAATAAATGAAACAATATTTAACTTATTCTTCAGAAACTTATTTGTTAAAAGTTGCGGAATTGGCAGAACTGCCAAAGGCTGAAGAATGCTCCGAAAACGGTGCTGTAACCTTGTTGCTTTCCGGCAAACGCGGAGTTAAAGACTTTTTGCTCTCGGGTGCTGAAATTTTGCAAAAACTTAAACAACAAAATGAAGAATTTTGCGAAGTTAAAATCGCCTATTATTCTTACAACCCGTTTATCGGCTTTTTGTTACAGCTGTTTAAACCGATAAAGCGCAAACATATTAACGTCGGCGCCGGTATTTATAAAACCAAACTTTCGCATTTAATTGCCCATCATCTGCCGCGCGGGATAAGGACTCGCGCCAACGCTTATTGCTTAAAAAATAAAAAGTGGCAAATTCCGGCAGAAGAGCGGATAAAAAAATACAATGACCTTTTTGCATCATTACAAAACGGATATAATTTTGCGCACCCTTTATTTGTAGGGCTTAACAGGCAAATCGGCTTTAAGGACAAACTTGTTGACGGTCATCACCGTATCGGGATTTGCCAAGAACTTAATATTGACGAAATAAGCATTTCGTTTTGGACTTACCCGCCCTCTTTTTTAAAATTTTTTACCAGATAAATTACAACTTATACACAGCACGGACTCGTAAATATTGCAAAAAAAAAACGCGGAGTAAAATCTTTTCAAAACTAACTTTTTGAGGAGATTTTATTATGAAATCAAATTTTAGCCGCTTTTTATACAACACTCTGTCACGCACCGGTATAAGAGAGGTGTTCACCTCTTCTTTGTCACTCTCCGACTTGATCGGAGAGTCCAGGTTAAATAAAGTAGCAAATTTGTCCCACCTGGATTATCGGGTCAAGCCCGATAATGAC
>CALETM010000288.1 GCA_937920765.1 uncultured Alphaproteobacteria bacterium
ACCTATATTATTTACATAACAGCAAAATATTATGCGTAACCTTTGCTGTTGTCAATAATCTTGTTGCAAAAGTTTATGAAAAATCATTATTCGCCGGAACTTTGATTAACACAGTTTATACAAGCCGCTAATTTAATTTTGTGGTAATTATCCTTAAAGTAGTTTTTAGACTTTTTACCTTTAAGCTTGTAAATGGTAACCACGTAACCAATCATTACCACCATTGAGGCGCCGAACCATGCAATCGGGCTGGCGTAAAATATGCCTTTATAGCCCATAACATGAGCTAAATAAATGGCGGCAAACGAGCGCATACCGAGTTCGGTAAATCCGGCAATCAGCGGAATTAAAGATTTTCCCATTCCTTGCAAGGTGTTGCGGAATATAAAAATCATGCCGAGGAAAAAGTAAAACAGAGTGCTGATGCTTAAATAAAATTTGCCGGTGTCGATAATAAATTGGTTGCCGTCTTTAATGAATACTGAAATCATATCACGACCGATATAGCGCACCGCCAACGACATAAATATACTGATTGCAAGCGAGGTCAAACCGGCAATACGCACGCCTTTGCGAATACGGGTAACTTTTCCGGCTCCCCAGTTTTGCGCCGAGTAGGTGGCCATTGCTATACCTAACGCAACCAGCGGCTGAGTAGCCAACTGTTCAATGCGCAAAGCGGCGGTAAAGGCGGCGATAACATCAGCGCCAAAGGAGTTGCACACGCTTTGAATAATCATCATACTTAACGAGAGCACTGAAAACTGAATTGCCATCGGCACGGCAATATTTAAGTGCACCCGCATAAAAGCATGACTGTATTTCCAATCTTCGGCTTTAAGCCGCATAATCGGAAATTTTTTATACATATAAACAAGGCATAAAATAACAGAAATAAAAATGGCGCAAACACTGCCGATTGCCGAACCGACCACGCCTAATTTAAAATGATAAATCAGCGTAAAGTTAAAGGCAATGTTAAGCAAAGTTGAAAACACCAAAAAGTAAAGCGGAGTTTTGCTGTCACCCAATGCACGGATAAAACCGGAAAGCAGATTAAAAAACACAATTAAAATTAAACCGCCGGTTAAAACCGACATAAATTTATAAGCGTCTTCCATAATTTCAGCCGGAACGTTCATTATTTTTAATAACGGGCGTAAAAACAAAATTAAAAACACGGTGATTAATCCGCTCAAAATTCCGGCGGCAATAAGCGAGTGCGTAATGGAGCTGCGCACACCTTTATAATCGCCGGCGCCGAAGCGCTGTGCCGTAACCACGGTTAAGCCGCCGGTAAATCCGAATGCAATCAATAAGAACACAAAATAAATCGGGGCAGTGGCGCCGACTGCCGCCAATGCTTCAATTCCGATTAAACGGCCGACAATTAAAATATCGGAAATTTGATATAATTGCTGAAAAAGGTTACCGATTAACAGCGGTAATGCAAACATAAGTATCAGTTTTGCCGGCGAGCCGGCAGTCATATTTTGAACCATTATTTTCTCCGTGATAATTCGAAGCAGAATCTGTCTCTTATACAC
>CALETM010000289.1 GCA_937920765.1 uncultured Alphaproteobacteria bacterium
CCCTTGCTTCGGCTCCGGCATCGGCATGCAAAATTTCACCTTGCCGCAAAACCCCGCAAAGCTTTAAGTCTTCTGCTTTAACCGGCGCCGCTAAGGCTAAACTACTTAATATCAAACAAATCAAACTGCTGCGCATCACGATTTTCCACCACTCTGGTTTTAACAATTCCGTCAATAAACCTCACATTAAGCTCGCCGCTGCGTTTAGCGTGCGTTGTGTCATACATTGTTTTATAATGCCGATCGGTAACCCATGCAAACCCGCGTTTAAGCACCGATTCTACCGAAACACTTTCCATCCGCGCCGTCAGATTTTTTAACGCCACGCGGCTTTTATCAAGCAAATTATTGATGTAATACGGTTTTAAACCGAGCAAATCAAGCTGTTGTCTTTTAGCGCTTAAACAGTTTTTAACCGCAACAATCAAACGTTCGCACCTATCATCAAGCTTTTGCTGATTTTCAAGCACAATCTGTTGCAAATTCGGAATCCCGCGCCCTAAACCCTCAACTGTCTGCTTGTATTCATTAAGCAGGCGATTGATTGCGTTAAGCCTGCGGTTATTAAGCGATGAAAGCTGCAGCATCAACTCGCTTTTTACCGGCACGGCAAATTCCGCGGCCCCAGTCGGGGTCGGTGCCCGCAAATCCGAAACATAGTCAATCAGCATTGTGTCGGTTTCATGTCCAACAGCGGAAATAAGCGGAATTTTAGAATCATACACCGCTCTTATCACCACTTCTTCATTAAACGGCCATAAATCTTCTAAGCTGCCGCCTCCGCGCGCCACAATCAAAACATCAGGTCTAGGAATCACCCCGTTTTCAGGCAGATTATTAAAGCCTTTAATCGCCGCCGCAATTTTATCGGCCGCGCCTTCGCCCTGCACCGGAGTCGGCCAAACAATAATCCGAGTCGGAAACCTATCGCTTACCCGATGAATAATATCGCGAATAACCGCGCCGGTCGGACTGGTAACCACCCCGATAACCCGCGGCAAGTACGGAATTTGTTTTTTATGCGCGGTATCAAACAAGCCTTCGCGCAAAAACTGTTGCTTGCGTTCTTCCAAAAGCTTCAGCAACGCGCCGGTACCGGCAACTTCTAACCGTTCAATAACCAGCTGATACGATGATTTTCCGGCAAATGTGGTAATTTTTCCGGTTGCGACAACTTCAAGCCCGTCTTCAATTTTAACCGGAAGCAACGCCGCCACTCCGCGCCAGCAAACCGCCGCCAGCACGGCGTTTTCGTCTTTCAACGATAAATACCAATGCCCCGAATCAGCGCGTTTGGCGCCAAAAATCTCGCCTTTTACCCTAACTGCCGAAAAGGTGGTTTCAACACAGCGCTTAACCGCAAACGAAATTTCACTTACTGTATATTCGACAATATCCATTTTTAACCTCTGAACCCATTGTAGCCTCAAACTTAACAGATGCAATATTTTATATGCCTTACCAACAAAAAAGATATTGCAATTAAGGCTCTTTGCTTTTAATATATTTATTAAATCTGAAAGGAGAATCAAAAAATGGCAAAAGCA
>CALETM010000290.1 GCA_937920765.1 uncultured Alphaproteobacteria bacterium
AGACAATAATGGCTTTACAGATAAAAAATAGTCTTTTATAGTGTGAAACAAGTATTATTTTGGTCATATCATATTTGGAGGTTTAATGGAAAACTTATTATCTAAAGAAGAAATGAACGCCGTTATTAACGGTGACCACGGCAATGTGTTTGCCGTACTCGGTATTCATCGTGATAAAGGCAGCAAAAATGTGTTTATCAGAGCCTATATGCCTAAAACCAACTCAATTGAATTGTTAGATGAAAATAATAATTCTTTGGGTATGATGACTAAACTTGACAGCCGCGGTTTTTATCAAATTAATTTAGGCGCGATTGAAAACTTTAAATACAAGTTCAAAATTACCAATGACCAAAATAATGTGTATATCAAAGAAGACACTTACCGCTTTTTGCCGACTATCGGCGATATTGATGAGTATTTGTTTGCGGAAGGTAATCACCACGATATTTATAAAAAACTCGGCGCGCACGTTATGGAAATGGATGGCGTGAAAGGCGTGGGTTTTGCCGTGTGGGCGCCTAATGCCAAGCGTGTTTCGGTAGTTGGAAACTTTAATAACTGGGACGGTCGCGTCGATGTTATGCGCAAGCACTTAAATTGCGGCATTTGGGATATCTTTATTCCGGAAATCGGCGAGGGTGAAGTTTATAAATACGAAATCAAAACATGGGAAAATTACATTTTATGCAAATCGGATCCGGTCGGATTTTATGCCGAAAAACGCCCGAAAATAGCCTCGATTGTTTATGATATAAATCATTACGGTTGGAACGATTCAGAGTGGATGAAATACAGAGAATCATATAACAGTTTTGATAAACCGATTTCAATTTATGAAGTCCATTTGGGTTCGTGGCGCCGCAAAGGTGATAACGGTGAAGAATATTTAACTTATCGTGAGTTTGCCGACAGATTGGTGCCGTATGTGGTAAATATGGGCTTTACTCATGTTGAATTTTTGCCGCTGTGCGAACACCCGCTTGACGCATCTTGGGGATATCAGGTGACCGGCTTGTTTGCGCCGACTTCACGGTTCGGAACGCCTGATGACTTCAGATATATGATTGATAAATTTCATCAGGCTAATATCGGCGTGATTATGGATTGGGTTCCGGCGCACTTCCCGAAAGATGCGCACGGCTTGGTTGAGTTTGACGGCACGCACTTGTATGAACATGCCGACCCGCGCAAAGGCGAGCATAAAGATTGGGGCACTAAAATTTATAATTACGGACGTACGGAAGTTTGCAATATTTTGTGTGCCAGCGCTTTATACTGGATGAAAGAATATCATATTGACGGTTTGCGTGTTGATGCGGTGGCCTCAATGCTTTATTTGGATTATTCGCGTAAACCGGGGGAATGGATACCCAATCAATACGGCGGTAATGAAAATTTGGAAGCAATCGCCTTTTTACGCAAGATGAACGAGCTTGTTTATGGTGAAAATAAAGGCGTGATGACTTGCGCGGAAGAATCCACCGCATGGCCGATGGTTTCACGTCCGACCTCAATGGGCGGTTTGGGCTTTGGCTACAAGTGGAATATGGGCTGGATGAATGATACCTTGCGTTATATCAGCCATGAACCGATACACCGCAAATATCATCACGGGTTGCTGACCTTTGGGTTGCTTTACGCTTTTAATGAAAACTTTATTTTGCCGATTTCGCATGATGAAGTGGTGCATGGTAAGGGTTCGATGCTCGGCAAAATGCCGGGGGACGAATGGCAGAAATTTGCTAATCTGCGCGCCTATTACGGCTTTATGTGGACTCACCCCGGTAAAAAATTGTTGTTTATGGGCTGTGAGTTCGGACAAGATTGGGAATGGAATGCGGAAGAGAGTTTGCGTTGGCACTTGCTGCAATATCCGATGTATAAGGGCATGCAAAACTGCGTGCGCGATTTAAACTTAATGTATAAAGGTAACGCATCGCTGTTTGAAGAAGACTTTGACTATAAAGGCTTTGAGTGGATTAATCACTCTGATTGCGACGACAGCGTGATTTCATTTATACGCAAGGCGCACAACCCTGATGACTATTTGATTGTTATTTGTAATTTTACGCCGGTGGTTCGCCGCAATTACCGAATTGGCGTTAATGAAGGCTGCCGTTATCAGGAAATTTTTAACAGCGATGATGCCAACTATTGGGGTAGCGGCGTTAAAAATGAGGGCTTTATGCAGGCAGAATTTCAAAATTGGAATATGAAACCGTTTTCAATTGAAGTTACACTGCCGCCGCTTTCAACCATAGTAATTAAACCAATCAGGGATTAGGAGATTAAAATGGCGGTCGCTAAAATCAGCTCCGGAAAAGCTTATCCGCTGGGAGCGACTTATGACGGGAAAGGAGTGAATTTTGCACTGTTTTCCGCTAATGCCGAAAAGGTTGAACTTTGCCTGTTTGATAAAACCGGCACAAAAGAGCTTACCCGCGTTGCTATTACTGAAAATGAACACAATATTTGGCACGTTTATCTGCAGGGAATCGAACCGGGGCAAGTGTACGGATATCGTGTTTATGGTCCGTACAAACCAACGGAAGGCAAACGTTTCAATCCGCATAAATTGTTGCTTGACCCGTATGCGCGTAAAGTTATCGGCGAACTGATTTGGCATAAGGCGATTTTCGGGTATGATTTAGACAGTCCTGATACCGATTTATCGTTTTCAACTTTAGACAGCGCTCCTTATGTGCCAAAGTCGGTAGTGGTGGCCAATAATTTTGATTGGCAAGATGATAAGCGACCGGATTTTTCTTTTAACGAAAGCATTATTTATGAGTTGCATGTTAAAGGCTATACCATGTTGCATCCGCGGGTAGAAAATAAGTGCCGCGGAAAATTTTCGGGACTTGCTTCAAAAAGCATAATCAACTACCTGAAATGGCTTGGTATAACCTCATTGGAAATTTTGCCGGTTCAGGCTTTTTTCGGCAATAAAATCGGACGTGAAACTCGAAATTATTGGGGCTATGAATCGTTGCTGTTTTTTGCCCCCGAGCCATCATACTTATCTGCCGGTGAAATTGATGAGTTTAAGTCTATGGTGCAAAAACTTCATGCCAACGGGTTAGAAGTTTTGCTTGATGTGGTGTATAATCATACCGGCGAGGGTAATCAGTTTGGGCCGACGCTATGTTATCGCGGCATTGATAATGAAAGCTATTACACCTTAGATAAAAACAATAAGCGCTTTTATTATGACAGTACGGGCTGTGGCGCCTCATTTAATTTGCAAAACCCGAATGTGTTGACACTGGTTATGGATTCAATGCGCTATTGGGTCAATGAAATGCATGTCGACGGTTTCAGACTTGATTTAGCCACTTCGCTCAGCCGTGTTAATAGTGAATTTACGCAAAACAGCGGCTTTTTGTTGGCAGCACGTCAAGATGAAACTTTGCGGCAGGTTAAATTGATTGCCGAGCCATGGGATGTAGGTATGGGCGGTTATCAAATCGGAGCGTTTCCGGCCGGTTGGGCGGAGTGGAATGACCGCTTTCGCGATGTTGTAAGGCGTTTTTGGCGTGGCGATGAGCGACAAGTCGGCGAGTTTGCCAGCCGTGTTGCCGGTTCAAGCGATATATTCGGATATTATAACCGTAATTTGTGCAGTAGCGTAAATTTCGTGACCGCACATGACGGATTTAATCTGCGCGATTTGGTCAGCTATAATCAAAAACATAATGAAGCCAATGCTGAAAACAATCGTGACGGCAGCGATGCCAACTGGAGTTGGAATTCCGGTTTGGAAGGAAGCACTGAAGACGTTAAGGTTAATGAAAAACGTATAGCGCGCGCAAAGGCCTTACTCGCCACTCTGATGCTTTCGTTCGGCATTCCGATGTTGTTTGCCGGTGATGAATTTGCCAATACTCAGTTTGGCAATAACAATCCGTACTGTCAAGATAATGTAATTACATGGCTGGTATGGGAAGCCATCAGCTTAAAAGACCGTAAGTTAGTACGTTATGTGCAAAATTTGATAAAACTGCGCAAGCGTTTGAATATTTTTAAACGCAATCAATTTTTCAGCGGTAAAAGTACCGGACGCAGCTATTTTAAAGATTTGGCATGGTATACAGAACAAGGCACGGAATTTACCGCTGCCGATTGGAGCACGGCAGGACGCAAATCGTTGGCGTATGCGGCATACGGAAAAGGCAAGCTGTTGTTTACTATATTTAACGCCGTTGAACATAATACGGAATGGAAGTTGCCAATGCTTAAAAAGACCAAAAAATGGAAGGTTTTGTCAGATAGCTCGGGTAAACTTAAAGATAAAGAAAATATTACCGCCGGCGCGGTTATAAATATTTCGGCATGGTCGGTAACGGTAATAGAAGTAAGCATTTAAACCGCTTAGGAGGAACTATGAGCGATAATTTGAATTTGTTGGCGGATAAACTCGGCATAGCCAGACATTTTTCCGATGCGGGTATGCATAAATGCGAATATGATGTAAGCGATGATATATTGAAGTTTTTTTGTAAAGAATACGGCTATAAGGCTGATACCGATGAAGATGTTGAACAATCGCTTTGCCGTTTTGACAATGCTTCATGGAAAAAAACTCTACTGGCCATAATTATTTTGCGTCAAACAGATATGTCGTTTTATGCGGTACTGACCGCGACTCAACTAAGTCAAAAAATAACTTTGAGTATACAAACAGGGCAAGAACTTAATTTTGATGTAACTGAAAGCGCTGAGCAAAAAGAATTTAACGGTAAAGAATACCGTAAAGTTAAAATCACATTGCGCGATTGCTTACCGTACGGGTATTATAATTTACAAATGAAGTACAGGGGCGGTATTGCTAAAGCCGTTTTGGCGGTGGTGCCGGATAAATGCTATACCACGGACGCGATTGAAAGCGGAAAATTATGGGGATACAGTTTACAGCTTTATGCCTTAAAAAGTAAGCATAACTGGGGGGTCGGCGATTTTGGCGATTTGAAAACATTTGTTGATATGTGCGCTAAAAGCGGCGCCGATGTTATTGGGCTTAATCCGCTTAATGTTTTGTTTCATGATTATCCGGAAAACGCCAGTCCGTATTCATCAGTCAGCAGGTTGTTTTTAAATCCGATTTATATTGACGTTACGGCGGTGCCCGAATTTGAAAAGTGCGATAATGATTTGTTGCGGGCAGAAATTGCCAAAGTAAAAAACACGGACTTAATTGACTATACCGCAGTGTATAATCTTAAAATAAAAGTGCTGAAAAATTTGTTTGCAATCTTAAAGCAAAATGCCGCTTTTGCGCGACAGTTCGCTGATTTTAAACAAGAAAAAGCAACGGAACTGGACTTATTTGCCACATTTCAGGCTTTATACAGCGAGCAATCAAAAACCGTTTGGGGCGGTTGGCAAGCTTGGAGTAAAGAATTGCAAAATCCGGCGTCGCTCGCGGTGGCAAAATTTAAGGAAACGCATGCCGAACAAATTGAGTTTTTTAAGTTTTTGCAGTTTGAGGCGGACAGGCAGTTAAAAGCGGTTTATGACGAGGTTAAAAAACGCGGTCTTAAAATCGGGCTTTATCGTGATTTGCCGGTCGGAGTGTGCAAAGATAGCGCCGAACTATGGGCAGACAGATATGTGTTTATGGAAAAATCGGGAGCCGGCGCTCCGCCTGACGCCTTTTTTACGCTCGGGCAAAAATGGTGTTTGGGCGCCTTCAATCCGTATGAACTTAAAAACAGAGCTTATGAGCCGTATCTTAAAATTTTGCGAGCAAACATGGCTTATGCCGGAGCCTTGCGGATTGATCACGTTATGGGATTGATGCGTCTGTTTATGATACCGGACGATAAACAAAACGGTACCTATATTTATTATAACTTTGATGATATGTTGGGTCTTTTGGCGTTGGAGAGCCATTTGCACAAATGTGCTGTTGTCGGCGAGAGTATCGGCAATGTGCCGGACGGATTTTTGGACAAGCTCAGAGCGCATAATATATATTCAATCAGTGTGTTATGGTCGGAGCCT
>CALETM010000291.1 GCA_937920765.1 uncultured Alphaproteobacteria bacterium
AATTCTCCATATCCTATATTTCTATTCTTCGGCTTCTCCTTCCGGTTCTGAAGGCTTTTGCAGATCGCGGGCAACTTTCGGGTCATGCAGCAGGCGCTCAATTTTATCAACTTCCATAAAAGTATCGTCAACTCTGAAATTAAGCTCCGGCGTGTAACGCAGCTGCAGCTTGGCGGCAATTTGTTTTTTAAACACCCATGCTTCCGCTTTCAGCATTTCAAGCACTTGTCCCAAGTTTTTACCGTTTAAGGTCATAACATAGGCAGTGGCATACTTCAAATCAGGCGAAACTCTGACTTCCGTAACCGTTATAAACGCGTCATGGAGTTCCGGAGCGCGAACCTCGCCGCGCTCCAAAACCGACATTATCACTTTTTTAATCTCTTGCCCGACGCGCAGTTGGCGTTGTGATTGTTCTTTAACAGCCATTTTCGTCTCCTTATAATTTAGCGGCGATAGTTTCAAGCTCGTAACATTCAATAAAGTCACCAACCTGAATATCATTATAGTTTTCAAAGCTCATGCCGCATTCATAACCTTCGCGCACTTCTTTAACGTCTTCTTTAAAGCGTTTAAGCTGTGCCAAATTGCCGTCATGAATAACCACGTTGTCACGCAGCAGGCGAACTTTGGCGCCGCGCTTAACAATGCCCTCGGTAACCATACAGCCGCCGACTTTGCCAACGCCGGTAATGTTAAATACATTGCGGATTTCGGCATAACCAAGCAGTTTTTCTCTGATTTCAGGCGAGAGCAAGCCCTCCAAGCCTTTTTTAACATCATCGGCTACATCGTAAATAATGGAGTAGTATCTGATGTCAACACCATCGCGGCGAGCCATATCGCGGGCTTGCGGAATGGCGCGGACGTTAAAGCCGATAATAAAGGCGTTTGATGCTTTAGCGAGTGAAATATCCGACTCTGAAATCGGGCCGACTGCGGAGTGTAAAATCTGTACCGAAACTTCATCGTTTGAAAACTTCTTAATTGTTCCCTCAATCGCCTCAATAGAGCCTTGAACATCGGCTTTAATAATCACTGCCAAATGTTTGGATTCGCCTGATTTAATTTTATCAAGCATTTGTTCCATAGCCGACTTAGCGCTCTTAACCAGTTTAGCGTCGCGCTCTTTGCGAATACGGTATGAGGTAACTTCTTTGGCTTGAGTTTCATCTTTAACCACCACAAAATTATCACCGGCAGAAGGCGTTCCCTGCAAGCCTAAAACCTCAACCGGAGTTGCCGGTGCGGCTTCATGAACTTTTTTGCCGTTTTCATTAAACATGGCGCGAACGTGTCCCCATTCTTTACCGGCAATAAATATATCGCCGACCCGTAAAGTGCCGTTCTGAACCAAAACGGTGGCAACGCTGCCGCGGCCTTTTTCCATTTTAGCCTCAACCACCGTGCCTTCGGCGTTGCGGTTGGGGTTAGCTTTCAAATCCAAAATTTCGGCCTGAAGCAAAATAGCTTCCACCAATTTATCAATATTGATGCGTTTTTTAGCTGAAACCTCGGCGCAAAGCGATTCACCGCCCATTTCTTCAACGGCAATACCGTGCTGCAAAAGTTCGGTTTTAACCCGCATCGGATCCGCGCCCGGAAGGTCAATTTTGTTAATAGCAACCACAATCGGAACTTCCGCCGCCTGCGCGTGGCGGATAGCCTCAACCGTTTGCGGCATAATACCATCATTAGCGGCAACCACCAACACTACAATATCGGTAACCTTGGCGCCGCGGGCGCGCATTTCTGAAAACGCCTCGTGTCCCGGGGTATCAATAAACGTAATTTTCTGACCGCCGGCAACTTCAATTTGATAAGCGCCGATGTGCTGCGTAATACCGCCGGCCTCTTTAGCGGCAACGTTAGTTTCACGCAAAGCGTCCAATAATGAGGTTTTACCATGGTCAACGTGACCCATAACGGTAACCACCGGAGGACGCGGCAACAAATCAGCCTCGGTATCTTGCGGACCTTCCAAGCCTTCTTCAACATCACTGTCGGCAACGCGCTTAAACTTATGTCCCATCTCTTCAACCACAATTTGCGCCGTATCAGCATCAATCGGTTGATTAATGGTAGCCATAACGCCCAACGCCATAAGTTTTTTAATAACATCAGCGCTTTTTTCCGCCATACGGTTGGCAAGCTCTTGCACGGTAATAACTTCGGGAATTACAACCTCTTTAATAATTTTTTCCGCGGGAGCCGTATTCTGCACTGCCGGTTTGGGTTGTTTTTTCTTGAAGCGACGGCGCGGCGAGCCATAGCCGTAATCATCGTCATCGTCGTCTGAGTTCATAAACGAATTTACGTTGATTTTGCTGTTGCGGCGCGGCGATTCAAAGCTGCGTTTCTGAATTTTTTTGCGTTCTTGTTCAAAAGTTTCCTCTTTACTTAAATGCTTAGCGCCTGAGGCCGCCTTTTTATCTTTGCGATAATCATCAGCATCTTCCTCATCGTCATCATCATAATCTTTAGACTTTTTATTTTTGTTAAAATGTTTATCGTCTTCTGAAAATGACGGTTGCGGCTGAACCTTTTTAGGCTGGGTCTGCTCTTTAGCGGCCGGTTTAGCCTCCGCTTTGCGGGCTTCTTGCTTTTGCTTAGCCTCTGCCTCTTGCTCTTCAGCCTTACGGGCTTTTTCAGCTGCCTCAGCTTCTGCCTTTTGGCGCAACTCTTCTTCACGCAAACGCTTGCGCTCTTGCTCTTTAGCCTCTTCTTCCTGACGGCGTTTGGCATCATGCTCTTTGGCTTCGGCAATCAAGCGTAATTTTTGCGCGGTAGCCTCATCAATTTCAACCTTTTGCGCGGGCTGTGCCGACGGCGAAATGCTGCGTTTTTTACGCACTTCAACCTGCACCATCTTTTTGCCCTCGCCGCTACCGGATTTGCCCAAATTTTTTAATGTGAGGGTAGATTTTCCTGATAATGTTAATTTAGCTTTTGCATTATCTTCTGCCATATATTTTTCTCCAATCAACTAATCCAAAAAAGCCTGATACTTTTTCAGGTTATTATAAACCATATTGCTCATGCTGCCTTTTAAGACCGCAACATGCACGGTATTTACTTTATCTAAAGCCGCATCAAGTTCGGCGATGTCGTAAAGTCTAAGCACTTCCAAATTTTTAGCTAAAGCGGCCATTTTGCTGCTTCCGTCGGCGCCGGCATCCGATGCCTCAATCAAAAAAGCAACTTTATTTTTCAAAATGCATTCCTTTACTTTTTCAAAACCGGTAACCAAAGCGCCGGCTTTACGAGCCAAGTTTAACGAATCCAAGCATTTTTTGCTAAGCAAATGCTCCACCATTTCCGGCAGATTGTCTTGAATTTTTACATGGCCGCGCGCCGCTTTGGCAAACAAATTTTTCAATAGCGCTTTTTGCAAAGCCTGCCGCGAAACAGAAACATAAATTCCTTTACCCGCAAACTTTTTATTAAAATCAGGTATCAACTGTCCGTCTTCGGTAACAAAGCGGAGAAGCTCGTTTTGGGGCTTTATCAGCCCCGTTACGATACATTTTCTTTCTGTCTCTTTTTCCATAATCTTCAGCCTTTTAACAGTGAGCCTTATTTTTCCTGTTCACCGTCAAACCAGTGTTCGCGGGCAGCCATAATGATGCGGTTGGCTTCAACTTCGGTTAAAGTATCGGCACCCAAAATATCAATCAGCTCATCGCTGGCCAAATCAGCCAAATCATCAATGGTTTTAACATTGTTTTCAGCCAACTTAATAATCATATCCTGATCAAGGCCTTCAATGGTTTTAAGTTTTTCATCAATGCCCAAATCTTTGCTCTTTTTAGCAAAATCTTTGTTGCGTTTTTCAACAAATTCTTTGGCGCGGTTTTGCAGCTCGGTTGCAACATCTTCATCAAAGCCTTCAATATCGGCCAACTCTTTCAAGTCAACATAGGCAATTTCATCAATGGTAGAAAAGCCTTCGGCAATGAGCAAGTGCGCAATCATTTCATCAACGTCCAAAGCGTCCATAAAGCGCTGTGAGCGAACTTTATTTTCATTAGCGCGACGTTCCTGTTCCTGCTCTTCGGTCAACACATCGATATCGGCGCCCAAAAGCTGCGATGCCAACTTAACATTTTGTCCGCGGCGGCCGATAGCGATTGAAAACTGTTCTTGCGGAACAACGGCTTCCATACGACCGTTTTCTTCATCAATAACCACTTTGGTAACTTCAGCCGGAGCCAAAGCCGCAACCAAATATTGCGCTCTATCTTCAGAATACGGAACAATATCAATTTTTTCGCCCTGAAGCTCAGTAACAATAGCCTGAACTCTGATACCGCGCAAACCGACGCATGCGCCGACCGGATCAACCGTCATATCATTAGCTTTAACGGCAATTTTAGCCTTTGAACCGGGGTCGCGGGCAACACCCATAATCTGAACAATGCCGTCATAAATTTCCGGAACTTCAGAGGTAAACAACTTGGCCATAAATTCAGGACATGTGCGCGATAAAAAGATTTGCGGACCGCGCGCTTCGCGGCGAACATCAAGCACATAAGCGCGAACACGGTCGCCGTTTTTGAACTTTTCTCTCGGGATAATTTCATCGCGGCGCAAAACAGCCTCGGTTTTGCCGATATCCAAAACAACATTGCCGAATTCAACCCGTTTAACCGTACCGTTTACAATAGTGCCGATTTTTTCTTTGTATTCTTCATACTGGCGGTTACGCTCGGCATCGCGAACTTTTTGCACAATAACCTGTTTAGCGGTTTGCGCGGCAATACGGCCGAAATCAACTGGCGGCAGCGGGTCAATAATAAATTCGCCGACTTTAATATTTTTGTCATAAGCTTTGGCATCGCTCAAACGCAGCTGAGCAGCCTCGTTTTCAATTTCAGCGTCATCGGCAACCACTTCACGGTAGCGGGCAAGTGAAATTGCGCCGGTTTTACGGTCAATGCTGGCGCGAATATCATGCTCAAAACCGTAACGTGAACGTCCGGCCTTCTGAATTGCCACTTCCATAGCGGTAAATACATCTTCTTTATCAATATTTTTTTCACGGGCAACCGTGTCGGCAACCAAAACAATTTCCGGTCTGGGCATATTTTCAATATTTTCCATTGTGTTCCTCTCACAAATAACAAAAGTTAAAGTTCAACAGCTTCTTGCTGAGCCTGATACTGTTCCCAAAGCTCATCGGTAATCACGATTTTGGCTTTGGCAATGTTATCAAACGCCACAACAAATTCTTTATCGTCCATATCAATATGAACGTTATTATTTTCATCAAGGCCTAAAATAACGCCTTTAATTCTTTTTCTTTTATCCACCTCATTAATGGTTTCAACCTTGGCGGTATAACCCTTAAAGCGAACAAAATGCTCCGGCTTGGTCAACGGACGATCAAGCCCCGGGGAGCTGACTTCTAATGAATACTTATCTTTAATCGGGTCTTTTTCATCTAAAACCGCCGACAATGCGCGGCTGACTTTGGCGCAGTCATCAACATTAATTTCGCGGCTGCCGTCCGGAACGTCAATCATTACCTGCAAGGTGGGGTTTACCTGCCCGATGGTCATAATGCGAACCGTTTCATACCCTAAATTGGCAATTACCGGCTCAAGCATATCTTGTAAATAGTGTTTTTGCATATTTTTTGCTTTCTTCTAAAAAAAGAAGCGGGGTTTTTGACCCCACTTCCAAATGATATTTTTATGAAAGATTGTCAATATCTATACCACAGCAATCATAAAAATCAAGTATATTTTTTAATTTTATTGATTTTTTCGGCACTTATCCCCAAAATTCCATAACCTGCAACCAACGTCTTCACGAACGGTCTTAACTTTTACCCGCCCGCCGTTAATATAAACCGCGCCGCCAAGGCTGATTTCAGTATCAACTTGTTTGCCGTTAATCTCAAGCCCGCCGTTTTTATCAAGTTTCAGCACCTTTTTATAAACGCAAGAGCTCTCGTCACATTCCAAATCAAGCCACACTTTATCGGTTTTAGCGCCCTTGAAAATCTGTTGCAAATTTTTCTTGTCGGCTTTATCCGGCGGCAGACTTACCGTCTTTTCAAGCCATATTTGTTTTATCCATTT
Organism: uncultured Alphaproteobacteria bacterium; assembly: GCA_937920765.1. Classification (GTDB taxonomy): domain Bacteria; phylum Pseudomonadota; class Alphaproteobacteria; order RF32; family CAG-239; genus CAAFZY01. The sequence goes on from CALETM010000291.1 coordinate 6,087, forward strand.
ATTGGAACGCGAGGGTAAAACCACCATATTGCCTTCATTATCTTTAAGCGCCAAAGCCTCACCGCTTGCATCATATAAAGCATCGGGTTTTTGCACCCAAAATATGCTTAACGCTCCGATAATAAGCGGAATTGCTCCCCATCGGCGCCACTTGCGCTGCCAAATGCAAATCCACAGCCCGCCGAACACAATCATGAGCAATCCCCAAAACGGCATAGCCATAACTCTGTATCCGGCCGAAGGCAAGTGCGCCACATAATCGGTAATCGTATTAACGAGCCCTACCCCGAATCCAACTGCTTTAAGCGGCCAAACTTCAAGTCCGAACGGCATTAAAAACAACGACAGCAGCACAAACGGCATAATCACAAACGCAATTATCGGACCGGCAAGCAAGTTGCCAAGCGTGGTATAAATCGCTACCTGATTAAAATGATAAATCGCAAACGGCAGAGTCGCCAAACTCGCCACCAAATCAGTTAGCATCAAGCCCGCAAAATATGCGGTTAAAACGGCAAACAAGCCCGAACCGGCAAAAAATTTACGCAGCTTTCCGGCATAGGTTTCATAAAACGCAATCAGTACCACCACTGCCGCAAACGACATTTGAAAACTGGCGCTGACCAACGCTTGCGGAGATATTATAAGCACCATAATTGCGGCAAATGCCACCATGCGCATTGAAATAGCCTGCCTGCTGAACAAAATGCCGATAAGCACCGCCAGCATAGTAATAAACGCGCGCTGACTTGGAATCTCCGCGCCTGAAATCAGCAAATAAATTAAGCTCATAACAGCGGCAAAAACCGCCGCAACTTTTTTAGAATCAATCCTTAGCGCCACTGCCGGAATTAAGGCAATCAGCAGCCGCACGGCAAAAAACGCCATTGCCGCAATCATACTCATATGCAAACCGGAAATAGATAAAAAGTGCGCCAAGCCTGAATTGCGGTAATTTTCAGTAATTTCTTCTGAAATTCCGCCGCGCTCGCCGGCCACAATCGCCGCCACCACGCCCGCTTCGTCAGGAGCCAAATTCTCATTAATTTGTTTTACAATTTTTTGCCGCGCAGCATTGACTCCATATTTAAGTTTTTCGCCAAAACTCGGCGTTTGTTCGCAATCGGTTTCAAACACTGAACTGTTGGCATACCCAACCGCGCTGATGCCCTCGTAAAAAGCCTTGCGGTCAAACTGATAACCGGACGGCAACGCCGGTGCGGCCGGTTTCATAACAGTTGCCACCAGCTCCACGCATTGTCCCTGCCGTAAAGTTGTTTGCTTGGCAGGCAGCGTGATTCTGAAATATCCTTTACGAGGATTATCAAAATCAGCAACATCGGTAAGCAACAGCCGCGTTTTGCCTTTGGCATTATGGCCAACGCTTACAATTCGTCCGCTTAAATAAGTGATTTCATCTTCTGCCGGCGCGGCAATAAATTTGCTTTTGTAAAGAGTTTGCAACTGAATATCGCAAAACCCGAAAAACATAACGAATACCGCGGTTAAAAACAGCATACGCCCTTGCGAATAGCGCCATAAATAAAGCAAAAGCAGCATTGCTTCAAACACGGCAACCGTAATCCATTTATTGGGCTCAAAACCAAGAGCAAAATATATGCCAATCCCAATGCCGAACAGCACGGCAAGCCAAACTATCCAGCGTTCGCGCTCGTTAAAAAAGTTATCGCTTATGTATTCAATCAGCCTTCTTATCATTGTTTTTGTTGACAATGCTTAAAATAACATCGCAGGCGTTAGCGCTAGGGGTTTGCTCGCCCAAGCCCAAAATTTCTTTAACTTTGGTAAAGCCTTCCATTTGCCTCTCATACAGCGCGCCTTTTTTGAGCAGTTCTTCCACATAGTAAATAATGTTTTGAACATTGCAGTTATCTTGCAACAACTCAGGAACCACTTCGCGCCCGAGCAAAATATTGCTCAAATTAACAAACTGAATATGTAAAAAGTGCTTAGCAAGCCACGCCGTGAACGGAGCCACTTTGTAGGCGATAATATGCGGAACATCAACTATCGCCAACTCAAGCGCCACAGTGCCGGAAGCCGCAATCGCAACCTCGGAGGCAACAAACGCGTCATGCCTGTCGCTTTCCGAGGTTAAAATTTTTATCGGCAAGCCGCTTTCTTCCACCATCGACCGCACTTTGTCTTCAACCGTATGCACGGTAGGTATTACAAAACAAAAATCCTGATGTTTTTGACTAAATTCTTTAACTACCTCCAAAAATACCGGCAGCAAACGAGCTACTTCTGTTTTGCGCGACCCCGGAAGCACCGCCATAATTTTGCAATTTTCTTCAATATTGTACCGATTGCGAAAATCTTGCGCGTTGCCCCATAGTACACTGCTTTCAATCACCGGGTGTCCCACAAAAGTGGTATCCAAATGATATGGCGTAAAATATTTAGGCTCATACGGAAACAGCGTGAGCAAGTGGTCAATATATTTGTACATAGTTTTAGCGCGCTTCTTTTTCCACGCCCATACCTGCGGCGCCACATAATGAACTTGCGGAATGCCTAAATGTTTGCGCTTTAACGCTTTGTGCACGCGCGCCGAAAAGCTCCAACTGTCAATAGTTATCACCACATCGGGATTTACCGCCTCAATATCGGCAACGGTTTCTTTAATGCGGCGCAAAATCAGCGGAATGCTCGGAATAATTTCTGCCAGTCCCATTACCGCCAAATCCGAAATATCGAACAGCGATTTAAGCCCTTCGCACTCCATACTTTCGCCACCGACGCCGTAAAATTCGACATTGGAACATTTATTAATCATTGCGCGCATTAAACGCGAGCCGAGCAAATCTCCGGAAGGTTCTCCGGCAATTAAATAAACTTTCATTTTACCATCTCCGCCGGATTAATGCCGACAATAAACATTTTATACTTATCGGCGAGCTCAATAACTTTATGTTCATCAACCATCAAAGCGTTTCCGGCATGCACCGCAATGCCTTTTAAGCCGCTGTTGTGCGCGGATTCAACGGTTTTAACGCCGATGGTCGGCAAATCAATACGCATATCCTGATTAGGTTTGCGGAGCTTGATTAAAACCCCGCCCTCGCCTTTGCGGCGATAAGTTCCGCAACGCTTAATCAGCTCATCAGTACCTTCAATGCCTTCAACGCCAAGCACCAAACCTTGTTGCACCACAACCGACTGCCCCACATCCATTTTGCCGAGCGCCAACGCAACTTCAACTCCGCGGGCAATATCGGCAAGCGCCTGTTTGTCAGGCTTGGCTTTGGTGAGCTTACCTTCTTTAACCAGCAACTCGGGCATAACCTCATGCACGCCGACCACCTTCATATTCTCGGATTCTATTTCTTTGACCAACGCGCGCAAAATGCCGTCATCGCCCAACGCCCGCAAACCTATTTTGGCAAAAAACGCCGTAGTGCGCAAATCAGGCACCAATTCGGCAAAACTAGGGCGGTGAATTGTGCCTATCATCATCACGTCTTGCACCTGCTCTTCCGCCAAGCGCTTAAAGCCGGTTCCGGCTTGTCCGATTCTAATCCATTGATGCGGAATTTCATCAGTAAAAATTGCCCTGTCGGCATTTCCTTCAATCGCCAACACAAAAT
>CALETM010000292.1 GCA_937920765.1 uncultured Alphaproteobacteria bacterium
TCAATGGTAATAATCATAAAATTTTCCGTTAAGTTGGTTAAATGTTATTCATTCTTTAACATAATTTTTATAAATTGTATAATCAAACCGCTAACTTATACAAAGATATTTAAGGTAAAATCGTGAGTAAAAAAAATCGTATCCGCATTTATATGAATACAGCGTTGCAAATCGGCAGTGTGGTTGCCTGTATGCCTGAGCAGGCGCATTATTTGGTAAATGTGCTGCGAGTGAAAATCGGCGATGAGGTTTATATCTTTAACGGAAGCGACGGCGAGTTTTGCACTTCTGTTGCTTTGGCCGGTAAAAAGGAATGTTTGCTTGAAGTTAAAAGTCTTTATAAAAAATTTAAAAAAAGCCCCGATGTATGGTTGTTGTTTGCTCCGCTTAAAAAAGATAATACTGATTTGGTAGTACAGAAGGCAACAGAGTTGGGCGTAAGCAAAATTGTGCCAGTGATAACCGAATACACCAACGCGGCAAAAGTAAGACCTGAGCGCCTGCAAACGCAAATAATTGAGGCGGCGGAACAAAGCCGGCGGCAAGATGTTCCGGAACTTGCGGAAGTTGATACTTTGCAGCATATTTTACAAAACTGGCCCTCTGAACGTACTCTTTTTTATTTAGATGAAACCGGCGGCGGATCTGAAGTTGTAAATGTGTTTAATAACAGTAAGGAACCGGTGGCTTTATTGGTGGGGCCGGAAGGCGGATTTTCACAAAAAGAACTGGAAATTTTGCAAAAATGCAGGTATACTTGCGCTATAACGCTCGGTAAAAGAATTTTGCGGGCAGAAACTGCCGTTATTGCGGCGCTGGCGTGTTGGCAGGCGCTCTGCGGAGATTGGAAATAATTTAGTTGGGAGGACAATTTGAAGATACTTATCGCTGATGATCATGAGCTGTTTTTGAAGGGATTGGAGTTTATCCTGAAATCAGATTTCAAAGACGCGCAAATTGAACTTTGTAAAAATTATACCGAAATTTTTACCAAACTGGAGCAAAATTCTGATTTTGATTTGATTGTTACTGATTTGGCAATGCCGGGAGCTAATTGGTTTGAAGCGCTCGGTAAAATCCATTCTATGGCGAAAGATACTCCGATTATTATTATTTCAGCGGTTTTTGATAAAGAAATTGTGCAAAAAACTTTGGAAATAGGAGTTTCGGGTTATATTCCAAAATCTTCACCGAACGCGGTTATTTTAGGAGCAATTAATTTGGTGCTTGCCGGCGGGGTTTATATTCCGCATGAGCTTTTGAATAATAATCTTGATAATAGCGAAATTACACAAGAATTTAAAAAACTTAAATTGCTGTCTGATGTTGAGGAAACCCCTAAAGAAAAACGTAAAAAACTTACTCCGCGTCAGGTTGATGTGGTGCGGGCTATTGCCAGAGGTTTATCCAATAAAGTTATTGCTTATGAACTCGGGTTGACCGAAGGTACGGTTAAAGTTCATGTTACGGTTATTCTAAAAGTTTTAGGAGTTACCAATCGCACTGCCGCGGTGTTAGAGGCGGTTAAACAAGGCTATATTAAAAAAGAAGAAGTTAATTTGTAAGGAGATTCTCATGCCGGCGGTTAAATATAATATGGTAAAAAGCTCAAAAGCCGTTAAGTTGCCAGCTTATGTTAAAGAAATTTACGGCAAAATTTATGAAAATGAAAAGCTGTGCCGCTACCTTGACGATGAGCGGATTGTGAATGTGATGACCTTTGGACTGCAAAACCGTATGGTTGATGATGTGGTAAAAGAAATCAGCACCAATAGCAAAGTTTTACAAATCGGCTGTACTTTCGGCAAACAAATAGAAGCTGTTGCGGAAAAAATCGGCGCGTATGGAAAATATGTGATTGTTGATGTTTGCCCGCAGCAAATTGAGCGTTGCCGCAGTAAGGCAATCTATCAAAAAATTGATTTTCGCTCGTTTGACGGTAGCCGTCCGCTGGGTGAAAAATTTGATACGGTGATTTGTTATATGCTTTTGCATGAACTGCCGCCGGTGACCAAAGCCAAAGTAATTAATGCCGCTTTAGACAGCGTTGACGAGGGCGGAAAAGTGATTTTTGTTGATTATCATCAACCGACCAAGTGGAATCTGTGGCGCTTAATATTAAAGCCGTTTAACCGCCTGTATCAGCCGTTTGCCGAAAGTATGTGGAAATACGGGATTGAAAGTTACGCCAAAAATAAAGAATATTTTTCATGGCGCAAAAAAACGTACGGCGGCAAAATGTATCAAAAGTTAGTGGCGGTGCGGCAAATTCCTAATTATGAAAAGCCGTCATCGCAATCAAGCTTTTATGAATAATAACAAAAAAACTGCCGGTTACGGCAGTTTTTTTTGTGTTCGGATTTTTAGCCTCCGTTTTGATACTGTTTATGCAAGCGGCTTAACTTGGCAATATAGTTTTGTATCATGGCAATTAAATATTTGCGGTTAGCCGGATTGCCGATAGTTTCATTTAAATCAGTATGCGCATTAACGGCATTTTTCTTGCGGATAAAAATTTTAATCAAAGCGCGTTTCAACACGCTTGGTTCGGTTTGTTCTTGGGCTAAAAACAGTTCCAAACCTTTGCCGACAACCGTGCGCGATACTGTGTTGGGGTTGCGGTTTTTGAAGGTGTCATTCATGCCGTCAATAATATCGGGGTCGCCCTTGCCGGTGAGCAAAATGGCCTTTACCATATCGGCTGAAGAAATACCGTGCTCTTCCGTGGTCATTTTAACGGTTTTTACCAAATTAACGATGGCGGCAATTTTAGCGGCATACTGCGATTTATAGTTGCCGCTCTTGTACAGCATTTGGTAAGTGGTCATCATATCGGGCTCTTGCCCGTTGCTGTTATCGGCAACCGTAAAGTTAAAGGTATCGTACAGCAAACGCCCAAACTCATAGCGGTCTTCAGGCGAAAAAGGAATCCCGTTTTCTTGCTGATTGATGGTGGCAATAACTTCTCGTAAAAAGCCTTTCAAAATAGAGGCATCAACATTTTGCCGATTAATCATTTCGCCGATTGACGGAATAAATTCTTTTGGTAAATCGGTGCTTAATGAAGATTTATCAAGTTCCTTAATTTTATCGGCGATAATTTTTAATAATGACAGATTTTCTTCAGATTGTTGTTGCGTTTTGATAATTTCTTTTTTAATTACGCTGCCGATTTTGGTTGGCAGATACTTAAATGAATCGGCATACATATTAAACAGCAGCGCGCCGAGCAGTTCTTTGTCTTGATTGGAGAGCACTGGCTGTTCAGATTCAAATAAGCCGATATCTTTTAAGCCCTCGCTGATAAATCCTTTCATTAAAGCCGTATCTATAGGCATATTTTCATTGTCAATCGCGTTGGTGATACAGTTTAAGAAATCGGCCTCGCTGAAGTCTTTGTAAAAGTCAACCAATGAATTTAATCCGCTTTGCGCTTCGGCTAAATAAGAGGATAAGGTGAGCTTTTTGCGGTAAGCAGAGTCAATCTCCGAGCTTAAGATAAATCCGGCGCGGCGAAAGGCATTGCCTTCGTAAGCATCGTTAGTAAACTTTTCTAAGGTGCGGTAAATAATTTTACCAAGTAGCTCTTTGTCATTATCAGATGGAGGAACTAATGCGTTGGCGCCTAAGTCAAAAATGCTGATAATGTTTTGATCAGGATTAATCCGTACTAAATGACTGATTTGGTTATGATTAAATTGTCCGCCGGAGAGCAGGTTAGAAATTTCAAGCGTGAAATATGTTTTGGCGGCAGCTTGTCGGTAGCGCAGATTTTTAATGCTTTCAAGCTCAGAACCTCCGGCGCGCTCAAGCTCTGCCCACGTGCTGCCGTAGGCTATCCAGTCGGCAATATGAAACTTAAATTTATAACCGTCATTTTCAATTTCGCGGTTGTTGTAAATTTTTTGTGCGGCAATTTGCTGATTGTAACCAAGTTGTAAATCGGTTTCAGTCATTAAATTTTGCACTGACTGTCTAATTAAATTAAGCACGTCGTCAATACCATTGCGAAAGTAGCCTTGATGCGACAAGTCATACAACATTGCCTCAAATGCGCTTAACTCGCGGGTGACGGCAAGTCTGATGCCGGCACGCAAAATTTTAATAATGCGGTTGCTCTCAAACGGAGCTTTGTTTTGTTCATACATGCCTTTTTCCAGCGTTACAAAACAAGCTGAAGATTTGATGATACGTCCGAGCCAGATATTTGATTTATATTCAAATTTGGTCTGATTTTCTTGTTTGTTGTAAAAATCAAGCCATTCAAACAATTCCCAACGAGCAGGGGTGTTGCCGCTGCTTTGGGCGTTTTTAATTTCTTCACGTATGAACCATGGAATTACGGTGCAGGCAACTAAGGCTTGGCTTACTTTAACTGCTTCTGGTCCTGAATTTTCCAAAAACAACCTTAAGCCGGCGGCAATACTTTTGTGCGGTTCAGTGACGGCTGAGTTAAGGTTGGCGGTGGTTATCATGGCAACTAAATACAGTGCGCGGTCTTGGTTTTGATGGGCCTGAATATAGCTGTGCAAAAAGCTGTAACCGAGTTGGGCAAGCTTATCATCGGCATTGGGGAATACATAAACGGCAATTTTACGAAAAACACGTTCCCAGCTGTCATCAGTAGTGCCGATACTGGCGGCCTGCAATAATTCGTTTAAAATTACGGCTCTGGCTTCGGCCGGATAGCCCCAATATTCATGATACATTATTTTTAAGGTTTGGGGCGAAATTTGCAATTTACTGTCAGGTATATTGTTTTGCTTAATGGCCGTTAAATATTCACAATACTCTTTGCATTTTTCCATAGTTCCCGATGAAATTAAAAAGCCGATGATGCTATCAGTTTCAGACGGAATAATTCGGAGTAGGGCTTTAATAAAATCAAAACCGGCAATTTGGAAGTGATTGTTATCGGCGTATTCTTCATTCATCTCGTTAAAGTCGGCCGGTTGCGGCTTGAGCAGCGCGGCAAGCTCTTTTTGAGCAATAAAGCGGTCAGCCAGCAGTGATGAAATTTCAATACGATCGGCCGGATTTAAGTTTTCTTCCAGTCGCGATCCTGCCATATCTCTAATAACATAATGTCCGTGCAATTTTTCAGCGTATGGTTTAACTTTGTTGTAAAGAGCAGTTGATTTATCATCAATTTGCGAACCGCAGGCCGCAAATACCGACTGTACCCATAATTGATGGTAACGGCGTCTGATATCAGGGTTGGCAATACGATGCTGTTTGCTGATAAAAATGTCATAATAGCTGTTTTTAAGATCGGCCTCGCGAATATTTTCAATTTCAGGAATAAAACTTTCCAAAAATTTGTTTTGCAAAACGTAATTATCAGCAAAAGCGCCAGCTGCCGAAAGTTTTTGGTAGGCTTCAATTTTGCTGAACAGTTTGGTGTTAAATGCCGGATTATCCTCAACCAACAGGTCTTTGAGGCGATTATCGCCCAAACGGTTTACAATATCGGCAATTTCAAGCGAGGCGTTTAAGGCTTTTTGCGCGTCGGGCTCGGTTTTAATTTGATTGATAACAAATTCAATGCCGGCAGTGTCGCTGACTAAATCTTGTAGATAAAGTTGACGGTAAGTTAATGCCATGGCGATGGTTTCTTGCGGATAATTTTCACGTTTTAGCAAGAATGGCGCAAGTTTTGCTCTTTGCAAATCTTTTAATTCATAAATCGGGTGCTTTGCTAAAATTTCAAGCGGGAACCGGTGGCTTTCATCGGTTAAAATGTGTAGCAAAATGCCGATTTGTAAATTGGCGGCAATATCTTTTTGGCGGTTAAACAAGTCTTCATCATTAAAATTACTAAAGTCTGCCGGCAAATTTAAGAGTTTGGCAAGTTGGTCATAAAATAACGGTTGATACTGCTTAAAATTAATTTCCGCCGGATTTTTATTTGCGGTTTTATTAAGCTCGGTCATGACAAACAGCGCCAAATGCTTAATTTCGGGAATGACGATGTTGCTTTTGGAAAGTAAACCTAAATCAAGCAGTTTTTTTATATCAACTTCTTTGAACAAGGCGTTGTAATAAGTTTTAAACTGTTCTTCAGTAAAAAGTTGGTGATTGCGCGGTGATTTTAGCACGTCTGTGGCATTAATGATTATGTCGCATTCCATAGGGTGGATAATGTCAAGTTTCCAGCCATGTTCGGCAGCGTTTACATCTTTAACGATATGTTGCAGATATGCATTAAAAACCGCGTTATCTTCAGCCGGATTATATTTGGAGTTGATAAAACCCATAACTTCGGTCGGAAGCATTTTTTTTAATTTTTCGCCGTTAAACTCACTGTATGCCTCGCCGATTTCAGAAGATTTTTTTAAGAGCTTAAAGCTGTCGGCTAAAAAGTTTTCTATCGGTTGTTTTTGCGGAGCAACTTTGGTGCTGGCGGGGTTTTGCATTTCAAGACAATAGTCGAGCAATGAAAGACCGGTCTGCTTGGTAACATATTTGTACGGGGCAGTTAAACCTTTAACATACAGCAACTCTTCAGTTTTAAGGTTGGCAAGTTTAGACGCGTCTTCGGCGGCGGAATGAATAATGTTATAATATTCTTGCACTTCTTTTGCCAGCTGTTCATAAATAATTTTTTCTTGCGAATCGGTCAGATTTTTAATTTTTTCAGCAACTTGATTATAAGCGAATGAATCTAAAATTTTGCCATCGGCAGAAGCAATGTAAAACCATGTTTTATTGTTGACAAGGTTAGATAACGGCGCTGAGCGAAAATCAGTTTGATATTTTACTAGATAGCGGTCGCTGCAAATTTCTTTAGAACTTAATCCGGTAATGTTTTCATAAGTATGCGAGCGTAAAACAATTATCGGAATTTGTTTGTTAATATCGGCTTTAGAGGCTTCAAGCTTAATTTGCGGAAAAACAGCTAAATTAAATTTTTTAAATAGCATATTTGACTGATACGGCGAAGCCTGCAGCTCTGCCGGCAAAAATGCAGATGTTTTACCTACCGTAAAGTTATCGGTTATGTTTGAAAACTTGTGCCAAACCCGCCGCGGATAGGAAAGATACGGCTCATTTTTGAAAATTTTTTCAATATCTTCTAAAATTTGTTTTCCGGTTGACAAAAGATTGATGTTGATATTATCAATTCCGTTTAGTATGCAGCCGTTATAAATGCTTAAAACATTGCCGTCAGGCAGGCAGGTTTCAAGTTTTAAGAGCTTATCCCAAAACAAAACGTTAAGGCACATACCATCGTCGAGTTCGCGTTTTTGTCTGATTGCCGTAAGTTCATTTAAGCGGTTTTGCTCGGCATAGTCATTGTTGTCAACAATTTTTTGCGGAAAAGAATTTAAAATTGATTTGCGGATTTCAATATTAAGCGGCATTTCGCAATGAAATAATTTTTGCCAATGAATTTGGCGTTTTTCTTCATCTTCAGGGTTATATGAGCACAAAAATTCGTAATCGGTTTGTGAAATAATGCAGCGCGGCATATTGCGGCGCAGGTCGGCAATATAGCTTAAAACAGCGTCTTCAATTTGGTGCTGTTTAATGTGCGAAAGCAACTTATCGGTATCAATAAATTTTTGCAAAACATCAATTAAAATATCTTGCTTTTGCAACAATCCGGCTTGTTCATACCCTTTTTCAAGTAAAATTTTGCGCAGACCCGATTTATAAACCCCGTAACCGGCAGCGGTTTTAATTTTGGCCGGAATTCCTGTTGGAATAAACGCATTAATATCAGTGTTTTGTTTTTGATATTTTTCTTCCAGAGTTTTAATTTTTAAGTCAAGCGCGTTGAGGCGGCTTTCATTATTGGCATAATCGCCGAGTTCGGCCGCAATTTTTTGAGCAAGTATAGGGTATCTGTCGGTGTTAATCAAAATATGCGAGATAAGTTTGCGGGCTTCAATAATGTTGTAGCCGGCGTTTATCATTCTTTCAAGACCGGCAATGTCGGAATCGAGCGCTTCGCTGCCGGCATTGATGATGTTGTTGCTGAAATAGGGCGGAATATGCTTAAGCTCAGTGTTTAACACAAAAGCGAGTTGGTCTTCATTTTGAACAATATTTAACAATCCGGTGGTAATGTAAAATACCGGCGTGTTTTTTAGTTCGGCATTGTTTTCTTTAGAAGCTGAAAATACAAAAGCGGCATCAGGTTCGGCATTTTCGGAAATGCAGAAAAATACCGGATTTTGCTCCAGATTAAACGAATCCTTAAATAAGAGTTTGGCAATTTTTTCAAGGTAATTATGACGAGTTTGCTCCTCATGTACAGAGCCGTCAATAATTTTTATCTGGTCGTATAAATCGGAAGATAAATTTTTTTTAAGCTGTTCAACGTCCATTTTGTACCTGCTCATAATATATTAAGATAATCAATAAGCAATTTTATCCTGAAGATGGTTTACAAATTATTACAATATTATAAATTTTTTGCTTGAAGAATCGGAATTAGTGGTATAGATTTTAGCCGAATTGAAAGTTTTTTAATTTGGCCGCGCTTTGCGTAATGCGGCGCGCGGCTGTGTTTTAACAAATAGCTGCAAAAGGAGCTTAATTAACCATGAGTAAATGGGTTTATACATTTGGAAACGGCAACGCCGAAGGCGACGCCACCATGCGCAATCTCCTTGGCGGTAAAGGTGCCAACCTTGCTGAAATGAACAAAGTTGGTTTGCCTGTTCCTCCAGGATTTACAGTAACTACCGAAGTTTGTACTTACTACTATGACAATAACAACACTTATCCGGCAGATTTGAAAGAGCAGGTTAAAGCTGCTGTTGCCGGCGTTGAAAAAATTATGGGTAAAAAGTTTGCTGATGCCAACAACCCGTTGTTGTTCTCAGTTCGTTCAGGCGCCCGCGTTTCAATGCCGGGTATGATGGATACCGTATTAAACCTCGGCTTAAACGATGAAACCGTTAAAGCTTTGGCTAAAGCTTCAGGCAGCGAAAGATTTGCTTACGACTCATATCGTCGTTTCTTACAAATGTTCTCAGACGTTGTTTTGGGTGCAGACCTTGACTTGTATGAAGAAGCTTTGGAAAATATGAAAAAATCAAAAGGCTACAAATCAGATACTGATTTGACTGCTGACGATTTGAAAGAATTGGTTAAAGAATACAAAGAAATCGGTAAAAAAATCGGCAAAGTTGTTCCGCAAGATCCTTGGGAACAGTTGTGGGCAGGTATCGGCGCCGTATTCGGTTCATGGATGTCAGCTCGCGCCATTACTTACCGCAAATTAAATAATATTCCGGGCGACTGGGGTACTGCAGTAAACGTTCAAACCATGGTATTCGGTAACGCCGGCGATGACTGTGCTACCGGTGTTTGCTTTTCACGTGACCCTGCTACCGGTGAAAACAGATATTACGGCGAATATTTGGTTAATGCTCAAGGTGAAGACGTTGTTGCCGGTATTCGTACTCCGCAACCGATGGGTAGCATTGGCGACGGTACTTCTTTGGAAGAAAAATGGCCGCACCTTTATAAAGAATTGGTTGATGCCAAAAACAATTTGGAACATCACTACAAAGACATGCAGGATATGGAATTTACCATTGAACACGGTAAATTGTGGATGCTGCAATGCCGTAACGGTAAAAGAACTGCAGCCGCTGCTGTTCGTATGGCCGTTGAAATGGTTGAAGAAGGCTTGGTTACCCATGAAGAAGCTATCATGCGCGTTGGCGCTGATCAGTTAGACCAGTTGTTGCACCCGATGCTTGACCCGAAAGCTAAAAAACATGTTATCGCTACCGGTTTGCCGGCTTCTCCGGGCGCCGCTGTTGGTCGTGCCGTATTTAACGCTGAAGACGCTGAAGCTTGGGCTGCCAAAGGTGAAAAAGTTATCTTGATTCGTAACGAAACTTCACCGGAAGATATTGGCGGTATGCATGCTTCACAGGGCGTTATCACTGCCCGCGGCGGTATGACCTCTCACGCAGCCGTTGTTGCCCGCGGTATGGGTACTCCGTGCGTTTCAGGTTCAACCGACATTACCATTGACTACAAAACCAAAACAATGAGCACTAAGTGCGGCGTTGTTGTTAAAGAAGGCGATTGGGTATCATTGGACGGCGCTAAAGGTCAGATTATTGAAGGTCAGATTCCGACCGTTAAAGCTGATACCAGCACCGGTAACTTTGGTAAATTGATGACTTGGGTTGACCAAATTCGCACCTTGAAAGTTCGCGCAAACGCCGAAACTCCGAAAGATGCTCAGCAGGCTTTGGACTTTGGCGCTGAAGGTATCGGTTTGGCTCGTACCGAACACATGTTCTTTGACGCAGATCGTATTCCGGATATGCGCGCTATGATTTTGGCAGATGATGAAGCCGGCCGCCGCGCTGCTTTGGCTCGTTTACTGCCTTACCAAAAACAAGACTTTAAGGCTTTGTTCAAAATTATGGACGGTCTGCCGGTTACCATTCGTTTGCTTGACCCGCCGTTGCATGAATTTTTGCCACACACTGATCCTGAAATGCAGGAATTGGCTGATAAGCTCGGCAAAACTTTGGCTGAAGTTAAAGCAAGAGCTAACGCTTTGCACGAATTGAACCCGATGTTGGGTCACCGCGGCTGCCGTTTGCCGATTACTTATCCTGAAATAGGCGAAATGCAAGCTCGCGCTATTTTGGAAGCCGCTTTGGAATGTCAAGAAGAAGGAATTAAAGTTATTCCTGAAATTGAAGTTCCGCTTACCGGTTCTAAGAAAGAGTTGGATATCGTTAAAAACATTATTGATACCACCGCTGAAAAAGTATTTGCTGAAAAAGGCAAGAAAGTTCACTACATTGTAGGCACGATGATTGAATTGCCGCGCGCTGCTTTGATGGCTGAAGAAATTGCTAAATCAGCTGCCTTCTTCGGTTTTGGTACTAATGACTTGACTCAAACCACTTTGGGTATGAGCCGTGACGATACCGGCGCTATTTTGGACGAATACCGCGCTAAAGGCGTTTACGTTGCTGATCCGTTTGCATCTATTGATGTTGATGGTGTTGGTAAATTGGTTAAACGCGCTTGTGTTGAAGGTCGTAAGGTTAATCCGGACCTGCACCTCGGTGTTTGCGGTGAACACGGTGGTGATCCGAAGTCTATTGAATTCTTCCAAGAATGCGGATTAGACTACGTATCATGCTCTCCGTTCCGTGTACCGGTTGCTCGTTTGGCAGCAGCTCAGGCCGCTGTTAAAGCTAAGGCTAAAAAATAATCTGAACGGATTATAACAAACCCCCTCTGTAAAAATTTACAGAGGGGGTTTTGATTTGATGGCAGATTATTGATACAGCACATATAAAGTACAGCCGATACCTTCACAGGTGTTGCAGATAACTTCAGTATCTGATACGGTCATATTATAAAGACATTTTTTGCCCTTTGGGCAATAATTGTTACCATAAATAGCTTCTTCGCTGTATGTATAGTCAGAATCCGCCGTGCTGCGCTTTTGCAGTTCAATAACCCATAAATCAGCGGCATTTTCTTTGGCGGCAAATAAAATATTGCGGCAAATTTTTTCGCCTTGAGATGATACCGGTATGCTAAAACCGATGCCGCCAAAGTTGTTATGATTGCCATTGCCTAAATCGTCATTGTTATAATATATAACCATATTTCCTTTAAACCACATATCTCTGATATCGCAGTTATAATAATATTTTATACCGTCCGGCAGTAAATTCATCTTCTTAAATAAGGTGCCATAACAGGTTTGCGTGTTAGGTTCATATTGCAACTGCCCTTTAAGCTGAAGCACATTATTAATCAGCATACTGACAGCTTCCGCATGTTTATTGAGTTTATATTTTTCCATTGCCTTGGAATAACCGGCGATAGCGCCAACGCTTAACACGCCTATAATCGCAAGCACGCCAAGCATTTCGACCATACTTCTTCCGGTGCTTGCGTCTGGCGG
>CALETM010000293.1 GCA_937920765.1 uncultured Alphaproteobacteria bacterium
TTAGCTCGCGTTTTTTTTTTGCAATATTTACGAGTCCGTGCTGTGCATAAGTTGTGTTTATTTTGTAATAAATTGAAATGCAACTTGTTTAGACATTGCGTATTTAATTTATTAAAGTGGGTGCATTAAAGTTAATTTTACTAAAGTAAAGGAATTAAAAATATGACTAAAATTCACCCTACTGCCGTTGTTGAAGACGGCGCTCAAATTGCCGCAACTGCCGAAATCGGTCCTTTTTGTTGGATTAGTTCACGCGCTAAAATCGGCGAGAATGTTAAGTTGCTTGCCAGAGTGAGCGTTATGGGAAACACCACCATCGGCGAAGGTACAATCGTATTTCCGGGAGCATGCTTGGGCAGCGGTCCGCAAGATCATGGTAATGAATTTAAGGAAGAAGCCAAATTGATTATCGGCAAAAACAACATTATTCGTGAAAATGTTACGATGCACGCCGGAACTCCGAAAGAGCACTTTACCACGGTTGTCGGCGACGGCGGCATGTTTATGGTAAACTCGCACATTGCGCATGACTGCGTGGTTGGCAATAATGTGATTATGACTAATAATGCCGTTATCGGCGGGCATGTTCGTTTGGGTGACGGGGTGATTATCGGCGGCAACTCTGCCGTGCATCAGTTCTGCCGTATTGGGCGTAAGGCTATGATAGGCGGTATGAGCGGGGTTGATCGCGATGTTGTTCCGTTCGGTATTGTTACCGGCGACAGAGGCAAATTGCGCGGTTTAAATGTTATCGGTTTGAAACGCGGCGGGTTTGACGAACACACCATTAAAGCTATTACCCGTGCCTTTATGTTTATTTTCAAAGGCAAAGAAGGCACATTCGAAGAACGTTTGGCAGCGGCACACGAAAAATATAAAGATGATGCGTTAATTATGGAACAAGTTAAATTTATTGACGAGGCTTTGGAAGGTCGTCGTAAAATTATGACTGCCGAATAGAAAGGATAGCAGAATATGACTAAAATTTCAGTTATCGGCGCGGGGTTTGTGGGCTCAACCTCTACATATGCGTTAATGCTTAAAGAAGTTGCCGATGAAATTGCTTTAATTGATATTAACAGCGAGTTGGTTGCCGCCGAAGTTGCCGATATTAATCAGGGCTTTAGTTTTTTGAGCAAAACCCATATCAAAGCCGGAACTTATGCCGATTGCGCCGACAGTGATTTGATTATTATTACCGCCGGTTCGGGGCGCAAAGTCGGTGAAAGCCGTTTGGATTTGTTAAACAAAAACATTAAGATTATGGAAGGCATTGTTGCTCAAATCAATCAGACTGACACCAAAGCTTTTGTGTTGGTAGTTTCTAATCCGGTTGATGTTTTAACCTATCATGTTTCGAAAATGATTACCGCGCCGGTCAAGGGCGTGTTCGGCAGCGGCTGCGCTTTGGACAGCTCGCGCTTAATCAGCGTGCTTGCCAATCGCTTTGGCGAAAAGACCGAAAATATCAGCGGGTATGTTATCGGCGAGCACGGAGATTCGCAAATTGTTGATTGGAACAGCGTTAAAATTTGCGGCAAATCCATTGAAGAATATTGCGCCGCTAAGGGTATTAACTGTACGGCAGATTATAAACAAGAAATTGCCGATGTGGTTAAAAATTACGGCATGATGATTATTTCCGGCAAAGGGCGCACCAATTACGGTATTGCCACCAGCGTTTGCGTTATTTCGCAGGCTTTGCTTAAAAACCGCGTTTCGGAATTAAGCGTTGCTTTACCTGATGATGCCTTAAAAACCGCGGTAAGCAAGCCGCATACCGTTTCAGCCAAAGGCGTAAATTAAAGGAGATTGCAATGCATAATTTAGAAGAAAATTTCAGCCCGTTGGGAGCAATGCAGCCGTCAGCAACTTTGGCAATTTCCGCCAAGGCCAAAGAACTTAAAGCCAAAGGTGCCGATATTTGTTCCATGACGGCCGGCGAGCCTGATTTTGATACGCCGCAAGCTATTAAAGACGCTTGCATTAAAGCCATAAACGAAGGTAAAGTTCGTTATTTGGCGGCAAGCGGATTGCCGGAGCTTAAAAAAGAAATTGTAAAAAAATTTGCCGGTAACGGAATTAAAACCGCGCCGGAAAACATTATTGTTTCAACCGGTGCTAAGTTTGCGCTGTTTCAGGCGATTACAACTTTGTGCGGGGCAGGTGACGAAGTTGTTTTGTTTGCGCCTTATTGGCTCTCATATCCTGAAATGATTAAAGCTTCCGGCGCTAAAGTTGTGGAAGTTGTTACCCACCCTGAAAATAATTTTGAGCCGATTAAGGCCGATTTGGAAAAAGCGATTACTTCCAAAACCAAACTGATTATTTGCAATTCGCCGAATAATCCGACCGGTGCGGTTTACAGCTTAAAAACCTTGCAGATGATTGCCGATATTGCGGTTAAAAACAACATTATGGTTCTTTCAGACGAGATTTATGAAAAGCTGGTTTATAATCCGCAAGTTAAGCATATCAGTATAGCAAGCCTTAATCCGCAAATTGCCGATTTAACCATTACGGTGAACGGATTTTCAAAGGCGTATGCCATGACCGGTTGGCGCTTGGGCTATTTAACCGCGCCGCTATGGCTTGCCAAACGCATCAGCGCTCTGCAAAGCCACGCTACCAGTAACGCAACGTCATTTGTGCAGTATGCTGCCGTTACGGCTTTGGAAGGAAAGGCCGATACCGAGGTTGCCACTATGATAAAAGCTTTTGCCGCTCGCCGCGAGTTGATTTGTTCATTGCTTAAAAATGTTCCGAATCTTTCGTTCTTTGAACCGCAGGGAGCATTTTATGTAATGTGTAATATCAGCAAAACCGGCTTGAATGCAGACGAGTTTGCTAAAAAGATTTTAGAAGACAAGCTATTGGCGGTTATTCCGTGCTCTGCTTTCGGGGCTCCGGATTATATTCGCTTGAGCTATGCCTGCTCGGAAGAAAACATTAAAGAAGCGGTTAAACGCTTAAAAGAATTTTGCTCTCAATTTTAAGTGAGCCGCATAATTAAAAACCGCCGGAGTGTTATTTATTCCGGCGGTTTTAGTTTGCGTGTTTTACATTAAACGGCTGTTGTCAATGGCGGCTTTAATGAGCGAAACAAACAGCGGGTGAGGGGCAAACGGCTTAGATTTAAGTTCAGGGTGAAATTGCACGGCGATAAACCACGGGTGGTCAGGGCGTTCAACAATTTCAGGCAATTTACCGTCGGGTGATTTACCGCTTATTATCATGCCGCCTTGTTTTAACATATCTTCGTATTTTAAGTTTACTTCGTAACGGTGGCGGTGACGTTCCGCAATGTTTTCAGCGCCGTAAACAGCGGCAACTTTGCTACCGTGCGCAAGTTTGCACGGATAAGCGCCCAAGCGCATGGTTCCGCCCAAATCGCCGTCTTTATGGCGAACTTCTTTGCTGCCGTCTTTGTCCCATTCGGTCATTAAGCCCACAACCGGTTCGCAGTTGGGGTCAAATTCAGTGGTATTGGCATTTTTAATTCCGCAAACATTGCGCATGGTTTCAATAACCGCCATTTGCATACCGAAACATATGCCCAAAAACGGAATTTTGTGTTCGCGCGCATATTTTATCGCTTCAATCTTACCGGCAGTACCGCGTTGTCCGAATCCTCCGGGGACAATAATCGCATTAACATCGTTTAAGTAATTTCCGGCAGGTTCCGACTCTAATTTTTCCGAATCTATCCATTTAATACGCACCTGATAATGATTGGCAATGCCGCCGTGCTTAATGGCTTCATGCAAAGACTTGTAAGCTTCAAGCAGTTGGGTGTATTTGCCGACAACCGCAACGGTAACTTCGCCTTCCGGCTTTTTAATGGTTTCAATAATTTGCTCCCACTTGCTTAAATCGGCCGGTTTATCGCACGGAATGCCAAAGTGGCGGCAAACGGCGTTATCCATACCTTCTTTAGAGTAAGCAAGCGGCACTTGGTAAATGTTGCTGACGTCAAGCGCGGCGATAACATTTTCTTCACGTACATTGCAGAACAAAGCCAGTTTGCGTTTTTCATTTTCAGGGATAGCCATTTGTGAACGGCAGAGCAACATATCGGGTTGAATGCCGTATTCTTGCAGCTTTTTGACCGAATGTTGGGTCGGCTTGGTTTTAAGCTCGCCGGCAGTGGGGATAAACGGCAGCAGAGTTAAATGCACAAACATAACACGGTCGCGCCCAAGCTCATAGGCAACCTGACGAATGGCTTCTAAGTAAGGCTGCCCTTCAATATCGCCGACGGTGCCGCCGATTTCACACAGCACAAAGTCTTCATCGGTGAGGTTAGATAATATAAAGCTTTTAATCTCGTTAGTAACGTGCGGAACAACCTGAATGGTGGCGCCTAAATATTCGCCATGGCGCTCTTTATCAATAACGCGCTGATAAATTTTGCCGGTGGTAACGCTGTCATTTTTAGTGGCGGCAACTCCGGAAAAGCGCTCATAATGACCTAAATCCAAATCAGCCTCGGTCCCGTCATCGGTAACAAAAACTTCGCCGTGTTGATACGGGCTCATAGTTCCGGGGTCAACATTAAGGTACGGGTCAAGTTTGCGCAAGCGAACCTTAAAGCCGCGGCCTTGTAAGGTGGCGGCAATTGAGGCGGATGCCAAGCCTTTGCCCAATGATGAAACTACGCCGCCGGTAATAAATATAAATTTGGTATTTGGATTAGTCATTTTAAAAAGTTCCTTGTTTTTATTACATTAAATTTGTTTTTTCAAAGTGAAAAAGGCACCTCACGGATTGGGGTGCCTTTTGTTGAAGTGTTTTCATTGTTGCCTGCTATTTAGCGGTTGGAACGGCAGGTGCTTGAGGAGCAACCGGAGCCGGAGCGCTTTGAGCCGGCACGGTATCAATCAATGAAGCATTGTGATGATCGGCACCTTTATAATATAGGCACAAAGCAATACTGGTGGCAAAAAAGACGGTTGCCAAAATTGCAGTGGCGCGGGTTAAAAGGTTGCCGGTTCCGCGAGCAGTTAAAAAGCTGTTAGCGCCGGAGCCGCCGCCTAAGCCGTTTAATGCTCCGCCGTTAGAGCGCTGCATTAAAATTACAACCACCAAAAAAATGGCGGTAATTAAATGAATAACTAACAATACTGATCCCATAGTTTTTCCTTTCGGTTACTTATTTTTTACAAACGGTTGCGGCAATGCCCATAAAATCAGAGGCTTTTAAGCTGGCTCCGCCGATTAAGCCGCCGTCAACATCAGGCAAGGACAACAATTCAGCGGCGTTAGACGGTTTTACCGAACCGCCGTAAAGCAAGCGCATTTTGTTAGCGGTTGCTTTGCCTAATTTTTTAGCAACAACTTTACGAATGGCGGCATGAACTTCTTCAACATCAGCGGCGGTAGGAGTTTTGCCGGTGCCGATTGCCCAAACCGGTTCATACGCAATAACAGTGTTTACGGCAGTTGCCGAATCGGGAACGGAGCCCATAATCTGTTTGGTGCAGACGTCAATGGTTTTACCGGCATCGCGCTCTGCTTCGGTTTCGCCGATGCAGATAACCGCTTTTAAGCCTGCTTTGTAAGCGGCTTCAGCTTTTTGGCAAATAAGTTCGTTGCTTTCATGGTGGTTAGCGCGTCTTTCGGAGTGTCCGACAATAACATATGAGCAGCCGCAGTCTTTAAGCATAACCGGACTGATGTCGCCGGTGTGAGCGCCTTTTTCAGCCGTATGGCAATCTTGCGCGCCTAATGCTACTTTAGAACCGCGCAGGGCTTTTTTTACAGTGGTTAAAAGGGTAAACGGCGGGCATACCAAAAATTCACATTCGGGTTTACCTAATTTTTTTACTTCGGTTGCAACTTCTTTGGCTAAGGCTGCGCCGTCGGCGAGCAAGCCGTTCATTTTCCAGTTGCCGGCAATCAATACTTTACGTGACATCTGTTTTTCCTATTTTGTTAAACATACATTGTTGCCAAACTTGTAACATATAGATTTGTGTTTTTCCAGTTAAAAAATGTTTTTAACACAGAAAATAAATGTTTTTTGTTGTATTGCGCTTTTTTATCCCCAAATTAATAAAAAACTTGTCAACACGCCTGATTTAATACTGTCTCTTATACACATCTCCGAG
>CALETM010000294.1 GCA_937920765.1 uncultured Alphaproteobacteria bacterium
GAGTGTGATGTAAAAAGCGGCTAAATTTTGATTTCATAATAAAAATCTCCTCAAATTGTTAAATTTAAGAAGATTTTACCGCGCGTTTTTTTTTTGCAATATTTACGAGTCCGGGATGTGTATAAGTTGTATAAAACTTATAAGCTTCCGGTTTTGAACAGCTTGTAATATTTATAAACCGAACCGTTCGGCACCGACCAACCAAAGTCTTTTTTCATGGCGTTTTCGGTCATAATATGCATAACATTCGGCGTAAAATAAAAACATCTTAACGCTTTAAGCAGCGTATCGGCATAGGCGTTTTCATTGTTTTTAAACTTTTGCGCTTTTAAGTTAGAGCCATAAACTTTAACTCCGTCGGCAAAAAATACTTCCGTTCTGAAACCGTCTTCACCGTCATTAATAGTATCAACCAAGCCGCCGGTAGAAGTTGCAATCGGCAGGCTCCCTTTAGCCATAGCTTCCATTTGCGTTAAACCGCAAGGTTCAAAGCGCGACGGCATTAAATAAAAGTCAGCCGCAAGCTGCAAAGCGTAAGCAAACTCATCGCGATAGCCGCGGAACACAAAAATCCGCTCAGCAGCTTTCGGGCAATTTTTTTTAACCATGTTTTTAAGATTTTGCAACATGTTGTATTGCTCTAAATCACCGGCGCCGCCCAAAACAAATATCGGCCATTCCTGTTTGGTTGCCGCCTTTTCGGTTGCCAGCTGAATAATGGCTTTGGCGGCAATATCATAACCTTTTTGCTCAACCAAACGGCTGGTGGCGCACACAAATGGAATTTTTTCGGCTTTTTCGGCCAAATTAGCAATATTTTCAAACTGATAAATATCAATCAGCGGAATAACTTTTTGCTTGTACGCCTCATCAGTGGCGATTTTGGCAAGAAGCTTAATGCACTCTTTTTTGTTGCTCAGTTTTTCTTTTATGGAGTTTTCATCATAAACCTTAAACTTAAAGTTTTGGAAATACTCGTTAATGTGTTCAATCTTTTTTTTGTTCGGCGAAATTAATTTTTTATCATATCCGTTGACAATGCCGAAAAAGGTGCGGTGATTTTTTCTGATTTTTAAAATATCGCGAAAATCAAGTCCGAAACCAAGTTCTTTAGAAACTTCTTCCATATAGTTTTTTGAAACGGTAACCACGCGGTCCGCCAAATGAAAACTGCCGGAAGCCTGATTGTAGCAGTCATAAACAATCAACGTGTTTGGAGTGCGCGGGTTAGAGTTTTTAATTGCTTTGGCGTTTTTAAAAACCGCCAGCGTGTTATGCTCGTATAATGAGTTCAAAATTTTGGCGGTATTCGGATAATCCCAACCCTGATAGCCCAAATGGTGCGCAATATGAATAATCGGCGTATTCTGAATCTGGGCGGCAACTTCTGCCGTCATACTTTTGTCGCGAACTTCCATAATGGTGCTGTATTTGCATAATCCGGCTAAAGCTCCGCTGTGCCAATCGTTGGCAATTAAAATATTAGGGCGGGGCAAAGCGCTTTTTTCCGAGCTTGCGCATTCTTTCAGTAAGATGTAAACCGCTTTTGAGAAAAAAGCAAAGCGCTCAACTTCATTAACTCCATGCTCGTTTAATACATAACAACCGTCTTGTGCCGATGGGTTGTTTTTATGAGGATTAATGGAAAAAAAGTGCTCGTTATGCAAAAACAGATAGCAGACATTATTAAATGAGGATTTATAAACCGCCACATTGTAAACGGTTAAGTTTTTGCGCGTGCTGATAAAAGGCACTTTTAAGGTGATGATTTTTTGAACGGCAACCGAATTGCCTTCGGCGCCAAAATATGTTTTGTCGTCAAATGAGGCGCATTTTTTGCCGGTGTTGCCGATATACATCGGAGTGATGATGCTAATGTTATGATTCTGTTTGCCGAAAGTGGCGTTAAAACTTTCAGGCAGTTCTGATGCAACCATGCCCAAACCGCCCCATTTCATAAAAGTTGCGGTTTCGGCCGACATCATCCATGCGTTAATTTCCGAGATTTCTGCCCACTCTTTTTTACCGACGCATTGATTTTTGGCCGCTTTTTGTACTTCAGCCAAATAAGCATCGCGTGTGGTTTGAAAAACATTAAATGATTTTTTCCGGTTAAACCCATCAAGTAAAAAGCCGTTGCAGTTTGTTTGTGTATTTTTGTTCATCATCACTCTCGTATATAAATAATATAATGGGTAGTATAATCATTTTATTTGAAAGAACAACATAAAAAATACTTAATCTCTTGACTTGTGAATGTTTAG
>CALETM010000295.1 GCA_937920765.1 uncultured Alphaproteobacteria bacterium
TTATAATATAATTGTCAGGTACTGGTTTACACGGTGCCGGATGTGCATTTATGGTAAATTATTCGAAGGTGATAAAATGAGTAAGCTCTGGTCTAAAATCATTTTGGGGCTGGTTACTGCTTTTGTAATCGGCATAAATAACGCTAATGCGGAATTAACATGTGTGGCACAGCCAAGTTGCGCGATGCTCGGTTACAGCAAAACAAATGTTCCAAACTGTACCGGTTATATTCATTGTCCGTTTGACACCTCATATAAAAAATGTGTGACGCTCGATCATACCGAAGGAAAATGCACCGGCTACTCGCTTGCCGACTGTCCGCCGCATGCCAAATGCGAACCTTGCGGATCATATAAAATTTCGTCTTGCGCAGATGGCTATAAAGTTGACGGAGATACCTGTATATGCGCCACTGTTTGTGCCGACCGCTTAACTCAAAAAGATATTCCGCTTAACGCCGGACCGATTAAACAAAGCTGTAACGCTTGCGGAGCAGTTTCGGATATTATTACCGGTTGGGAATGCAACTCCGGCTATGTTAATATCAGCGGCGAATGTAAACAAGCTTACAGCGGATGTGAGGCTGCCGGATATTTATCTGACCGGCTCGCCAACGCCACTTGCGAGGATAGAATTGTATACACCCATGACGGCAGCGCGTTAAGATGTTACACAAACTGCACCTGCAATGAAGGCTTTATTGAAAAAGACCATGAATGCGTTGAATTTATTGATTGTTCGGCCTACACCTTAAAAACCTGTCCTGAAAATGCAACCTGCTCGACTTGTACCGATAATTACGATAACACCACCCATAAATTTGAAAAATGCAACAGCGGCTATAAAGAGCAATCCGGTGTTTGCGTATGCGAAAAAGTTTGCTCCGATTCCTTTACCGGCACAATTCCTGCCAACGGCACGGCGGTTAAAGAAACCTGCACCGCCTGCGGAATTACCTCTGAAATCGTGACCGGCTTTACCTGTAAAGACGGATATGTTAAAAAGGACGGCAACTGCGTTCCGAAAATTGATTGTTCATCTTATCCGTTGAGCTCGTGTCCTGATAACGCAACTTGTTCTAAGTGCACCGACAATGACGGCAACAGCTCATACCGCTTTGATAATTGTAACAGCGGCTATAAAGAGCAATCCGGTATTTGCGTATGCGAAAAAGTTTGCTCTGATACCTTTACCGGTACGGTTCCTGAAAACGCCACCCTTAAAACCGAAACCTGTACGGCTTGCGGAGTTAGCACCACCATTAAAACCGGCTATTCCTGCAATAACGGGTACAGCGATAAAAACGGGGCATGCGTATGCTCTACTGTTTGTGAAAACACATATACCGGCGCTATTCCCGAAAACGCTTCCGCTACTACCGAACAGTGCACGGCATGCGGAAAAACCACAACAATCACCACCGGATTTACTTGTAACGGCGGTTATAACAAACAAGGAAACTCCTGTGTTTGCGCCAAAGTTTGTAAAGACACCTACACCGGTGGCATTCCGGCCAATGCCAAAGCGTTGACCGAACTTTGTACCGCTTGCGGCGAAACTTCTGAAATTGTTATCGGATTTACCTGCAACAGCGGTTATAATCAAAGCGGCAACAGTTGCGTATGCGCCAAAACCTGTGCCGATACCTATACCGGCAGTATTCCTGCCAATGCCACCGCCACTACCGAACAGTGCACGGCATGCGGCGTAAGCAGCACAATTATTACCGGATATACCTGTAAATCGGGTTATGAAGGCGATGATTGCCATTGCTCTAAAGTTTGCTCCGATACCTATACCGGCAGCATTCCGACCAATGCCACTGCCACCAAAGAAACCTGCGTTGCGTGCGGCGTAAGCAAATCAATCGTTACCGGTTGGACTTGCAACACCGGATACATGAAAGTAGGCAACACCTGTGAAAAAATTATTGACTGCTCGTCACACACCTTAACAAGTTGTCCGAGTCATGCCAATTGCAGTCAGTGTACGGATAACAGCGGCAAAACCACATACAGATTTGAAAGTTGTACTTCCGAATATACATTAAGCGGCGGGGTTTGCGTATGTGCCAAAACCTGTGCCGATATTGTAACCACCAAACCTGCAAACTCGACCTTTATGACAGAAACATGTACGGCATGCGGTGTCAGCAGTACCATCAAAACCGGATGGGTTTGCAACAACGGTTATAATCGAAGCGACAACAGTTGCGTATGCGCCAAAACCTGTGCCGATACCTATACCGGCAGTATTCCTGCCAATGCCACCGCCACTACCGAACAGTGCACGGCATGCGGCGTAAGCAGCACAATTATTACCGGATATACCTGTAAATCGGGTTATGAAGGCGATGATTGCCATTGCTCTAAAGTTTGCTCCGATACCTATACCGGCAGCATTCCGACCAATGCCACTGCCACCAAAGAAACCTGCGTTGCGTGCGGCGTAAGCAAATCAATCGTTACCGGTTGGACTTGCAACACCGGATACATGAAAGTAGGCAACACCTGTGAAAAAATTATTGACTGCTCGTCACACACCTTAACAAGTTGTCCGAGTCATGCCAATTGCAGTCAGTGTACGGATAACAGCGGCAAAACCACATACAGATTTGAAAGTTGTACTTCCGAATATACATTAAGCGGCGGGGTTTGCGTATGTGCCAAAACCTGTGCCGATGTTGTAACCACAAAACCTGCAAACTCAACATTTACGACTGAAGTTTGTACGGCATGCGGCAGCAGTACAACCATTAAAACCGGCTGGACCTGTAACAGCGGGTATGAAGATAAATCAGGTGCATGCGTTTGTAAAAAGACCTGTGCCGATACTTATACCGGCAATTTACCTGACAGCGCATATTATACTACCGAAACCTGCGTTGCTTGCGGTATAAGCAGCACCATTAAAACCGGTTGGGCCTGCAACAGCGGCTATCATAAGAGCGGTAATGTATGCTTATGCGATAAAACGTGTAGCGACACCTATACCGGAACCAAGCCGACTAATGCTGATTATACTACCGAAACCTGTACGGCATGCGGAAGAAGCACGCAAATTATTACCGGATATACCTGTAAATCGGGTTATGAAGGCGATGATTGCCATTGCTCTAAAGTTTGCTCTGATAAAATAAGCAGCAAGCCGGTTAATTCTGATTACACTTATGAAACCTGCGTTGCGTGCGGCGTAAGCAAAACCATTATTAGCGGATATACCTGTAAATCAGGCTATGAAGGCAATGATTGTCATTGCTCTAAAGTTTGCTCCGATACCTATACCGGCTCGCTTCCGTCCAACGCATACTATACTTATGAAACCTGCGTTGCTTGCGGTAACAGCACAACCATCAAAACCGGTTGGGCCTGCAACAACGGTTACACAAAACAGTCAGGTGCATGCGTGTGCGCAACCACCTGTGCCGACAAAGTCAGCTCCAAACCTGCAAACTCTAGCTTTACGACTGAAGTTTGCACGGCTTGCGGTGTAAGCAGCACCATTAAAACCGGCTGGACTTGTAACAGTGGTTATGTAGAGAGCGGCAACAGTTGCGTATGTGCCAAAACCTGTGCCGATACTTATACCGGCAGCTTACCGGACAACGCATATTACACAACCGAAACCTGCACGGCCTGTGGCATAAACACCACCATAAAAACCGGCTGGGCTTGCAACAGCGGCTATCACAAGAGCGGTAACTCCTGTGTATGCGATGTTACCTGTAATGATACCTATACCGGCACCAAGCCGACCAATGCAAGTTGGGTTTATGGCAATTGTACGGCATGCGGCGTAACCACCAAAATTAAAACCGATTATGAGTGCTATGCCGGCTATGAAGGTTCTGATTGCCATTGCGCAACAACCTGTATTGATAAGATAAGCAGCAAGCCGAGTCACTCCGATTATGATACTGTCAGATGTGATGCCTGCGGTAATGTGTCTTATATCAAAACCGGCTTTACCTGTCATAACGGCTACGAAGGTTCTGATTGCCATTGTGCAACCACCTGTACCGATAAAGTCAGCTCCAAACCTGCAAACTCTAGCTTTACGACTGAAGTTTGCACGGCTTGCGGTGTAAGCAGCACCATTAAAACCGGCTGGAAATGTGATGACGGTTATAAAGAGCAGTCAAGTACCTGCGTATGCGCAACTACTTGTACTGACAAGATAAGCGACAAGCCTGCCAATGCAAGTTGGGTTTATGGCAATTGTACGGCATGCGGCGTAAGCAGCAGAATTAAAACCGGTTTCCAATGCCTTAGCGGCTACACCGGTTCGGATTGCCATTGCGCAACAACCTGTGCCGATACTTATACTGGTACGTTGCCTGCTTATGCGCATTATGATACCGAAACCTGCACGGCGTGCGGCGTCAGCACTACCATTAAAACCGGTTGGTCTTGCAATTCCGGCTATGTGAAAGTTGGCAACACCTGTAAAAAATATTACAGTAGTTGCTCGGCTGCCGGATATTTATCAAGCCCGAAATCTAACGCAACATGTTCTACCGTTTCCGTTTACACGTCAAGCGGATCGACTATGACATGTTACAGCGGATGTACCTGCAAGAGCGGATACACCGGCGACCCGTGCGTATGTGCAACCACTTGTACCGATAAGGTTACATCTAAACCGGACAATGCTTCATATACTTATGAATCTTGCACCGCCTGCGGAAGTTCTTATTCCATTAAGTCGGGTTGGACTTGCGACAGCGGTTATGTAAAGAGCGGCAATAGCTGCCTTTGCCCAAGCGGCACATACGACAGCAAAGCACTTTGCGAAAGCAACAACCCGTACAGTAACTGCACCATAGATGTTAAGTGTTATAAACCTACGTCTTGTAAGTCCGGTTATGCCAAATCGGCGTCAGCATGCGGTTCTAAATCAGGTTGGACTTTAGGAGATGCCGATTATTATGGTTGCCGTCGATGCAACAAAAAAGAGTGCCCAGATGTTATGATGAAAGTTCCTTACTATGGTAACAGTTCTGGAAGTGCCAGCGGCAGCGCCGGATATGGATATACTTACAGACTGGTATCATCGAGCATCACTAACAACGCATATGCTTGCGGTACACAAGGATCTAAAGGCTGGACAACGGTTCTTACCAGCAATTATTCGGGTGATAATGCTTGTTATGCCTGCAAACCCAATGCTTGTCCGACAGGATACAGCGCCGGCCGCACCAGCGTTGCTGACTGTGGCACCGGTGGCGCTGCCAATTGGGAATTTTACATTGCCAACAATGCAACCTATGGCGAAGAAATTTGCAGCAAATGTGTGCGCAAAACCACTACTTGCCCGAGCGGATATACCTCAGGATTAACCAATGCAAGCAAGTGCGGCAGTTCCGGTGCTAAGGGCTGGACAGTTAAAACCCAAGGCGTTTGCGGCAAATGCGAAGCCAAAGAATGCGTTGCCGGTATGAGTGAGAACCCCAGTGCCAATGGTTCAAGCGTTATGATAGATAATGTTAACCTGTCGAGTTATGGACAGTTCTTTAACTTCACTCCAAACGGATATTATAGCGGAGATTCTCGATGCGGAACTTTTGCTCTTGATAAACAGATGTGGTGTGAAGATTATAAATCACAATTGATAAGCAATTGCAGAACCAGTGGAGGAAGTAATAATTTCTTTGGGTACGGCTTTGAGGATAGTGGAGATAGTGACATCTTTATTTACTGTAGCAAACATTCTACTGATAAGAATTGCGATTTAAGTTACAGTGATGATTTAAGAAAATGTATCTCTGAAGTTAAAGGCCACTTCACCGCAGGAAGAACCAATTATGATTTCTGCACAGAATGCGGAAATCCTGACGGCAGTGCTGAAAATGTTATCAATTGGTATTACTGCCAACGAGGATAAAAAGAGCTACTCCCGGCTAAGATGGATTTATTCTTAGCCCGTGTATAAAAATAAAACCCATCGGTTTGCTGCCGATGGGTTTTATTTTGCATGTATGGTTACATAATAATATTAAAGCATTATAGCCAATAATTGTACCACCAGATATCGCCTGAGTACTTACTTGCGCGTTTAGCTTCGACAAACCGCCTGAGCTGATATAAGCGGAATATATAAATGTTATTCTTAATTTATCCAGTATGCATATTAATTTAAATAGAGTCTAAAGCAAATTGACTGAATTGTTTTTAACCGTAAAAAATTGCGCGTCATTTTTCAGCACATTAAAAATTTGCGGCTCGGTTGATGTAATCCACGCTTGTAAATTAAGATTTTTAATTTTGCAGAGCAGAGCATCGCGTTTAAGGTCGTCAAGATGAGTGGTAACTTCATCTAACAGCAGCACCGGCGCAAATCCTTTATCCAAAATTTGGCATTTGGTTTGCGCTAAAATGATGCTCACCAGTAAAGATTTCTGCTCGCCGGTTGAGCAAAGTTCCGCCGGCATATGTTTCTTTTTGTAATAAACCTTAAAATCGGTGCGGTTGACCCCGTCGACATAGTCATTGCTTAAAACGCTGTGCCGCTGTGAAAACAGACTGTTGCGGTAATAATCTTCAACATCAACTGCCGGCAACCGGTCAAGCATTTTTTCAATAGTACCGTCAAGCTCTAATGAAATGTTTGGAAAAACATCGTCCGGCTCATGTTCGATAAATGTGTTAAGACGGGCGATAAGCTCCCGCCGCGCCGCGGCAATTGCCACGCCTAACGCCGCCATTTCTTCTTCCAAAGATAAAAGCCAACCATTATCGTGGCAGCCGTTTTTTAACAACTGATACCATTGCTTATATAAATGCTCAAAGTTGGCGGTGCGTTTGGCATGCTCAATATCAAACGCATATACAATTCGGTCTAAAAAACTACGCCGCGGCTGAGTTCCGCCCAAAAATAATCTATCCATTTGCGGCGTTACCCAAATTGCGGATAAATATTTGCCGAGTTCCGCCTGTGATGAAACTTTTTGTCCTTCAATCTGCACGATTCTCCGATCAAAAGCTCTGGTTTCGTCTTCTGATTCTTTAGTGCTTTTTTGTGCTGCCGTGCCTAAAGTTAATTCTTCGCCGTTCTTTTGCACAATTGCTGAAACCGCCCAGCTTGGAGCCTCTGCCAACGGCGGAACATATTCGGGAGTTACCAACGCCGGAGTTATACGCTTAATATCGGCAAGCCTTGCTCCGCGCAACCCTCTTCCAGGGGTTAAAAAAGATATTGCTTCCAAAATATTGGTTTTGCCGCTACCGTTTTCGCCGGTTAAAACAATCGGAGCTAAATCAACATTCAGACGCAAATAGGCATAGTTTCTAAAGTCGGTTAAAGTCAGGCGCGTAACGCCTGACTTTTCTTTAACAACTTCCGAAATTTTTAATGCCGGATTGTTCAAAACCTTATCTCCTTAAAGCAGCAATTTTGTTTAGTATAAAATTTTGCTCTTAACAAAGCGTAAAATTTTATACGCGCATCGGCATCAAAACATAAATTGCGCTGGAATCGGAGGTGTCATGAATAATTGACGGTGAAGAAGCGTCCGAAAAACTGATTTTTACGGTTTCGCCTTTAATTTCCGCTAAAATATCCAAGAGATAACGGAAGTTATAGCCTACTTCTAACGCGTCGCTGTCATATTTTGCCTCTAATTCTTCCAATGCACTGCCCAAATCAGGACTTGAGGTGGTCAGCACAATGTGGTTTTTGCCGGTAATAAGTTTAATAGCGCGGGTTCTTTCGGCCACAACTGAAACACGGTCAACCGCGGCTGAGAGCTCTTTAACGTCCAATTCTAAAACTTTATCGTTATCGGTCGGAATAACGCGCTCATAATCAGGGTAGGTGCCGTCAATCAGCTTTGAAGTTAAGGTAACGTCTTCCAATGTAAAACGAATTTTGTTGTCAGAAAGCGAAACGTTTACGGTTTCCGATTCGGTATCGTCTAACAGTTTTCTGATTTCGGCTACGGTTTTGCGCGGAACAATTACGCCCGTCATTTTTTCAGCGCCGGCCGGTAGAGGCGATTCGACGCATGCCAAACGGTGTCCGTCGGTCGCAACAATTCTGAGAACTTTGGTTTCGCCCTCGTTTTTAGCATGAATATATAAGCCGTTTAAATAATAACGAGTTTCTTCCGTTGAGGCGGCAAACTGCGTGCGGTCAATAACGTCTTTCAAATCTTCTTTGGCCATAGCAAAGTTAGTCGGCAGGCTGTCGCCGGAAATAACCGGAAAGTCTTCAACTGCAATGGTCGAAAGTGAAAATTTTGAGCGCCCTGAAGCAATGCTTAACTGGCCTTTTTCATCAGGAAAGGTAAGTTCAACTTCCGAGCCGTCGCTTAATTTGCGCACAATGTCATAAAGCATATGCGCCGGTGCGGTGGTAGCGCCTTGTTCGGTAATTTTGGCATCGGTAATCTCGGTAATTTCGGTGTCCATATCAGTAGCCTTAAAGCTGATGCCGTCGCCTAAAGCCTCGATTCTGACATTAGATAAAACCGGAATAGTGTTTCTTTTCTCAACAATGCTCTGAACATGGCTGAGAGTTTTTAACAAAATAGCTCTTTCAATTGTAAATTTCATTGTTTTAGACCATATAAAATTATTTAACTGCTATTGATGATAGCATAATCTTGCTAAAGCAAAAGCCAAAAAATAAAGTCGTTCACAGCTTTTTTATGCTTTATAAAAACAACCCGCCTGCAAATTATGCGAGCGGGTTGGCATTGCGTAATATTTTATAATTAACGCTCTAAAGCGCGGCGCAAAGTGTCAATATTTTCAGCGAGTGACGTGTCTTCAACAATTAACTCTTCAACCTTACGAACGGCGTGCATAACCGTGGTGTGGTCGCGGTCAAATTTGCGTCCGATTTCCGGCAATGAGCGCGAGGTTAAAAGTTTTGCTAAGTACATGGCAATTTGACGCGGACGGGCAACTGTGCGGGCGCGGCGCGAAGACTGCAGCTCTTTTACGGAAATATTAAAATATTCCGCCACTTTTTTCTGAATTTCATCAATAGTGGTTTTACGGTCAATGGAGCGCAACATATCTTTTAACACGTCTTGCGTCATATCTAAGGTAATTTCGCGGTCGGAAAGTAGCTGTGAATGAGCGGCGATTCGGCGTAATGAACCTTCAAGTTCTCTGATGTTAGAGGTAATTTTCTGCGCCAAAAATTCAGCCACTCTGTCAGGCAAAGTAACGCCCATTTGTTTTGCTTTGTAACGTAAAATTCCAAGACGCAGGTCAAAGTCGGTCGGGTGGATATCGGCAACCAATCCGCTATTTAAGCGTGATTTTAAGCGCGCCTCAATGCCGTCTAAATCAGAAGGCGATTTGTCAGCGGAAATAATAATCTGGCGACCTTCTTCAATCAAAGAATTGAAGGTGTAAAAGAATTCTTCCTGAGTGGATTCTTTGTTGCTCATAAATTGAACGTCATCAACCATCAACACGTCAACCGAGCGAAACTGTTCTTTAAACGCGGCGGTGTCTTTGTAACGCAAGGCTTTAACAAATTTGTATAAAAATTGTTCGGCCGACAGATAAATTACGTTGCGGCTTGGATCTTGCCTGCGTATGTGCCATGCAATGGCGTGCATCAGGTGAGTTTTACCAAGACCTACTCCTGAATATAAAAACAATGGGTTAAATGAAACGTTTCTGGATTCGGCAACTTTACGGGCGGCGGCATATGCAAATTCATTGGTTTTGCCAACCACAAAAGAATCAAAAGTATAAGCCGGATTTAACGGAGCAGAAAGCTGCATCCAGCCGTCGTTGCGCTGGTACTCGTTAAAATTAACCACCTTGTTGCTTGGCATATAGCTTGAAGCATATAAATTTTGAGGGGTAGGATTGGTTGAAATTTTTTTAAGCAGTGAAGAGTCGCTGTTGCGAAAACGGTCAATATTCATGGTCTGAACAACAAAATTAACTTGCTTAATTTCCGGATTCTTTTGCGCCCACATTTTATGGATTCGGTCTGAATAGTGGGTGATGACCCAGTTCTTCATAAAAGTAGTCGGCACGCAAATATTCATTACGCCGTCATTGAATGAACCGATGCTTAACGGTTTCAGCCAACTATCGTAGTCGGTTTCGCCAAATTCTGATTTGAGTTGGGTGCATATCTGTCCCCATTGGTCCTGAACAGAAAATTCATTATTATTAATTGCTTCTTCAGCCATTGCCATTTTCCCAATCTTTAAAGTTAATCCAATTTGTTATTTATCTTTATAATAACTAACCAGTAAAATTAAGCTACAGCATTTGCGCTTCGGAACAAAGTTCTTAAATTAAAGTTCTTCAGTCTTCTTTTTTAACCATTTGCAGCATTGTTAAAACTTTGGTCCAAATTTTTAATAAGCCATTGCCTTATCGGCTGAAACAGTTGTGCGCTTTTGTTATTTTGTAGTCAGATAATAATATTTTGTCTTTAGCAATAATAGACTCTTTTCGGGGAGTTAAAATTTATTCTCTGCAATTTATCTACGAGCTAAACTTTCTTCCCTCAAGCGATGGAAAATACTAAACACGAAAAAACAATAAAAACAATAGAACATTTTGCGAACATTGCAATTAATTTACTTGACAACGGGATTCTGCAGAGTCGGAAGCAATCTCTTGCTTTAACGCAAAAAAAACACCAAGCCGTAAGCCTAATTAAAGGCTGGTTTGATGTCTTTTATAAAGTGATAAAAACTCTAATTAAAGAGCTTTAATTTTTTGAGCTAAACGTGAAATAGTACGAGAAGCGGTATTTTTATGAAATACGCCTTTTTGAGCAGCGCGCATCATTTCGCTTTCAGCGATTCTCAAAGCTGATGAAGCTTCATCTTTATTACCGGCAGCAATTAAAGCGTCAACTTTTTTAACAAAAGTTCTAACGCGGCTTCTTCTCATGCCGTTAATCATGCCGCGTTTGTCGTTTCTTCTAATTCTCGTTTTTGCCGATTTATGATTGGCCATAATTTTATTCCTGTTTTAAAAAGTTAAATACAAAAAATACTCTGGTATGCTTTATAGCCGCTACTTTACTGCAAAGTCAACAACAATTTTTAAAAAAAGTAAAAAAACAGTAAATCAGCAAGATTGTATTACGGTTGTCCGGTTAAAGTCACGCGTATAATCAGCGGCATTTTTGAAGTTAAAGTAATGTTAAGCTCTTCATTGCCGCGGGTAAAAGTAAGTGATTCGGAGTTGCTTTGTTTAAGTTCCCAGCCAAGTTGCGGCAAGGTGCTTTCATAAAAACCCGCTACAAACGAAAATTTACTGAAATTTGATTGCAAATAAGCTTCCACCAAGCGCGTTTCTTCATTGCTGAATGAAAAGCTGTCGCCCTGAATTTGCATCATTTTGTCAGGAATCGGCACGTCTTCCATGCCCTCAATAAATGATGAAACGGCTTTAGCGTTTAAGCTTAACAACAAACAGCCGGCAATGGTAAAAATAAAAAGTTTTTTCATATTTTTTAATCCTCATTTTTGCAAGGTTTCACAATAAAAGGTGGAGCGCCCGCCCAAAACAACTTTTTTAATGCCGCCGGTTTTAGTAATATTGCATACACACTCAGGGCACCGCTGTCCGGTTTTGTTGTAAACGCAATGCTGGTTTTGAAACTCGCCCGATGAGCCGTCGGGCTTGCGGTAGTCGCGCAGAGTTGAGCCTCCGGCTTTAATTGCTTTGCTTAAAACTTCGCGTATGGATTCGAGCAATTTTTCACACTCTTTCAAATTTAGTGAGTTTGCCTTCCGCAAAGGTAAAATTTTTGCCCTGTATAATGCCTCAGAAGCATAAATATTACCGATTCCGCAAATGATTTTTTGTTCTAATATCGCAACTTTTATAGGGGTTGAATGCGCTTGCAGCTGATTATATAAATATTGCGCGGTCAGGTTTTTATCAAACGGGTCGGGGCCTATATTTTTTAAGGCGGAACATTCGTTAAGGCGCGCCGATTCGCAATATGTTAAAAGTCCGAAACGCCGCGGGTCGTTAAAAATCAGGCAGCCTTTATCGGTTTCAATAACCACGTGGTCATGCTTTTCCAGAGTTGCCGGTTTGCGCGGCAGAATTTTAATTTTTCCGCTCATGCCGAGATGCCAAACCAAACTCAGCCCGTTGTTTAATTCAATTATAATATATTTGGCGATTCGCCGGCAATCCATAATGGTCGCGCCGGTAATTTTAGCGGCAAAGTCCGCGGGAATTTTTTCACGGAATTTATCGCACAATACGGCCGCCGCGGTAATATTTGCTCCGCATACCGCTTTGCTTACGGCGTTTTTAACGGTTTCAACTTCAGGTAATTCAGGCATAAAAGCTCCTTAAATTTTAATTTTTTATATCATATCCCCGCGAAAATTATTTAGCAACGCTTAATTAATGTTGCGAATATTTATAAACAGGGGTATTAAGAACTTTATGCGTTACACAAAATTAAGAACCAGAAAATACTTTGCGCCGCAAAACGAAGGAAAAGAACATAAGTGCGATTTTCCGGGGTGTACCGAAAAAGGCGAATACCGCGCTCCTAAAGATAAAAATCTGAAGGAGTATTACTGGTTTTGCCTAAAACACGTGCAGGAATATAACGCGCGTTGGAATTATTACGCCGATGATAACGGCGAAGAGGAAGAAAAACTCAAGCGCCGTATGCACTTTGGCGGATTCGGTTCAAAAATTAAATATCAGTTTGGGTATGATTTTATTGATGAGCTTGGCATAGACGCCGACTTTGCCGATTCGTCATGGAAAAACAAAATTTATTTTAATGCCAAAGACCGCGAATATGCTGAAACCATGGAGCTCGATTTAGACGAGATAACTTTGGAGTCGCTTAAAAAGCAATATAAAAAGCTGGTAAAAAAATATCACCCTGATGTTAATTCGGGTGATAAAACCTGTGAAGAAAAGTTTAAGCGTATTGCGGTTGCCTATAAAGAACTTTCCGGCAAGCTTAGCGGCAAATAATTTTACATTTCGCTCAAGGTTTTAACGTATTTTTTAATCAGCTCAATACGTTTTTTGTAGTCGTCAAGTTTACCTTCAACAAACAGCTTTTGGTCGGGTCTGATTTTAATTACCCCGAACGAGCGATTAACCAAATCAACCAACATATCGACGGCCTTAAACGAGTCGTTATGGAATGAAATTAAAATACCTTTGGCGCCGGCGTCAATTTTCCCGATGTTGGCGGTATAGCACATCTGCTTAATTTCAATAGTGGTGAGCAGGTTTTCAACCTCTTGCGGAATGGGGCCGAAGCGGTCAATCAGCTCTTCTTTCATATCTAAAATGTCGTCATTGGTTTTAAGCGCGCCGATTCGCTTATATAAACCCAAGCGCACGCCCAAATCTTTAACATAATTTTCCGGAATCATAATCGGAATACCGGTAACGATTTGCGGAGCCCAGTCATCGGCGGCAAATTGCAAACTTGCCTGATTGTTATTGGCGGCGGTTTTTTGGCGCATAATTTCTTCTTCAAGCATATGGTGATAAAGCGCGATTCCCACGTCTTTAATATGCCCAGATTGTTCGGTTCCGAGCACGTTGCCGGAGCCTCTGATGTCCATATCGTGGCTGGCAAGCGAAAATCCGGCGCCTAAGGTGTCAAGCGCCGATAAAATCATTAAGCGCTTTTCCGCCACCGGTTTAAGCTTTTTCTGCGCCGGAACGGTAAAATAGCAGTATCCGCGCACTTTTGAACGCCCGATTCGCCCGCGCAGCTGATAAAGTTGCGCCAAACCGAACATATCGGCGCGGTGTATAATCATGGTGTTTACGGTCGGCATATCAATGCCCGATTCGATAATTGTGGTAGAAAGCAGAAGGTCATATTTGCCGGCGGCAAAGTCGTTCATCACGTCTTCAAGCTCTTTAACCGGCATTTGCCCGTGCGCGACCGCAATTTTTATATCCGGCACCAGTTCATGCAAAGTGCGTTCCATTTCCGCAATATCTGAAACCCGCGGGCAGACAAAAAAGGTTTGCCCGCCTCTGAATTTTTCGCGGTAAATAGCCTCTTTAATCATCACTGAATCAAACGGCATAACAAAGGTGCGCGCCGCCAAGCGGTCAATCGGCGGAGTCGCGATAATGCTGAGCTGCTTAACGCCGGTTAATGAAAGCTGCAAAGTGCGCGGTATCGGGGTTGCGCTTAAAGTCAGTACATGCACGTCAGATTTTAAGGCTTTTAATTTTTCTTTGTGCGCCACGCCGAAATGCTGCTCTTCATCAACAATCAGCAGACCCAAATTGCAGAATTTAACATTTTGCGAGAGCAGGGCGTGCGTGCCGATAACAATTTCAACCGAGCCGTTTTTCAGCCCGTCTAAAGTTTCGCGGGTTTCTTTGGGCGTAACCAAACGCGAAAGCATTTTTACTTTAACCGGAAAACCGGCCAAGCGCTGCTTAAAGTTTAAATAATGTTGGCGCGCCAGCAAAGTGGTCGGCACAATCAGCGCCACCTGAGCGCCCGACATTGCTACCGTAAACGCCGCGCGCAACGCTACCTCGGTTTTACCAAACCCCACATCGCCGCATACTAATCTGTCCATCGGTATACCGGCGCTCAAATCTTTTAACACATCGGTAATGGCGCGGTGTTGGTCGTCGGTTTCATTATACGGAAAACGCGCGCAAAAATCTTCATAAACACCGGAAGGCGGGGCAAACACATCGGCGGTTTTAAGCTGCCTTTCGGCGGCAATTTTAATTAGTTTTTCGGCAATGTCTTTAATCTTTTCTTTAACGCGGGCTTTTTTAGCCTGCCATGCCAAACCGCCTAAAGTATCAAGCGTGATATTTTCATCATCGGAGCCGTAACGCGAGATAACGTCAATATTTTCAACCGGAACAAAAAGTTTGTCGTCATGAGCGTACAAAATTTTAACACAGTCATGCGGAGCGCCGCCGGCGGTAATGTTTTCAAGCCCCATAAAACGCCCGATGCCGTGTTCAATGTGCACCACCAGTTCGCCGACCGCAAGCGATGATACATCGGCGATAAAATCTTCCGCCGTAACTTTCTTTTTGGCTTTGCGGTTTTTGCGCTCGCCCAAAATATCCGCCTCGCTGATTATGCAGAATTCGCTGTTTTTAAATCCATGTTCCAGCTCTAAAACCGCGAGCACGATTTTTTTGTGGCTTGCTTTGGTGTAGGCTTCATTAAAGTTTTCGGCAAAGGTTAAATCTTTAATGCCGTATTCGTTCATTAAGGTGTAAAGCCGTTCGCGCGAACCTTCCGAGTTACAGAAGATAATGCGCTTTAAGCGCCCGTTTTCGGTTAAATAATCTTTTAAGTCCTGATAAACGGCGGCGGTATTTACGTTTTTGTTATGAGCAAAATCGCGCGCCGGAACGGTTTGCAGATTAATTACCGATTCGCTCTCCGGCATCGGCATAGCCGTTAATTTAATCGGCTTTTTCGGAGTTGTTAAAGCGGCAAACGCTTCTGTGTTTAAGTATAACAATTCCGGTTTAATCGGGCGGTAAACGGTTTCTTCCGCGGAGTTTTTAATTTTTAAGGCTTCAAGCCGCGCGGTGTAATAGTCAACAATGCTTTCTTCTTTGGCTTGCAGCGCGTCTTCATAATTGCGCCCCAAAACAATGGTTGCCGCGGGCAGATAATCAAACAAAGTCGGCAGAAGCTCGTCATAAAAATACGGCAGCCAGTTTTCCATACCCAAATATTTGCGTCCGGCGGAAATTGATTCGTAAATTTCATCTTTTAAGCTGTCGGTGCCGAATGCCTCGCGATAAGCAGAGCGAAAATTTTTAATGGTGTTGGCATCTAAAATAACCTCGTTTGCCACCCCGAAAGCGTATTCGTCTAAAGTGCCGGTGGTGCGTTGGTTAAGCGGATTAAAAGTGCGGATTTTTTCAATATCTTCATCAAACAAGTCAATACGCAGCGGCTGCTCGGCGCCGGTCGGAAAAATATCAATAATATCGCCGCGCACGGCAAATTCGCCCGCTTCCATAACCTGCTCAACTTTGGTGTATCCGTTAATGGCGGCATAGTGCATAAAGTCATTAAAAATCAACTTGCCGCCGACTTTCAAAACCCGCCTTGAGTTCAAAAAAATCTTTTTGGGCGGAAGCTTTTGAATCGCCGCGCCAATGCTGGTGATGATGATTCGGGCTTGTTTCGGGCTGGGGTTTTGCGCAATTTCGGCAAGTGTTTCCAAACGCGCCGATAAAATGCTTACATTCGGCGAAACGCGGTCATACGGAACGGTATCCCATGCCGGAAAAGTCAAAATTGGCAAGTTAGGACTAACATACCGCAAAATTTCGGCGGTTTGCTCAAGTTCAACCCCGTTGCTGACAATATATAAAATGTCATTTTTGGCGGTGGCTGCGGCCTCAGCCAGCAAAAATGCGTCATATCCGGCAACTGCCGATGAAAGCGTTTTCCCGCGCCGATTTTCTAAATTTTGTTTTTCCATAAGGGCATTATATAACCAAACTCGCTTAGTAACGCAACATAAATTTGCACGGTGTTCCATTTGTACTTGCGGATTAATTCCGACAACGACGGAGAAAAGTGAATTTTTTTATTAATAACTCGGCACTGTGCATAAGTTGCAGGCGGAGTTTTGCAATTAAACATCTTGCTGATAATATAAAAGCAAGGAGAAATTTATGCGTCCGGAAATTTTAAATCCGCTGTTTGTCTCAACCGAAAACCTTAAAGGGGTCGGCGCGCGTTATTTTAAGCTGATTGTCGGATTATGCGGCGGTTCAAGGGTGGTTGATTTGTTGTGGCATCTGCCGGCAAGTTTAATTGACCGCACCTATGCCGCGCCGCTTAAATATGCGCAAAGCGGCAAAATTTGGACCGGAAAAGTAAAAGTGCTGGAGCATTTGGCACCGCCTACCAAAAAACAACCGTATAAAATTTTGGTAACTGACGGCACGGCTGATTTGATGCTCAATTTTTTTAAATATTATCCCGATTCGCTGCAAAAAGGCCTGCCGGTCGGAGCTGAAAAAGCACTTAGCGGCAAGCTTGAGTTTTTTAACGGGCATTTGCAAATGAATCACCCCGATTACATTTTGCCTCCCGATTCGCTTGAGAGTTTACAAGGCTATGAGCCGGTTTATCCGCTCTGCGCCGGCGTTAGCAATAAAATGATGCTTAAACTTGAAAAACAAGCTCTGGCAAGAGTTCCTAACCTTCCGGAATGGCAAGACGCCAATTTTTTGGCGCGTGAAAAATTTGCGGATTTTAAAACCGCTTTAATTGCCGCTCATCACCCGCAAAAACTCTCTGATTTGGAAAATTCCGCGCCTATGCGGCGCCGTCTTGCATATGATGAGCTTTTAGCCAATCAGCTCACCTTGGCGATTGCCCGTGAAAGAGTTAAAAAACAAGTCGGCCGCGAGGTTAAAGGCGATGGCTCATTGCGCCGCAAGCTGTTGCAAAGTTTGGGCTTTGAGCTGACCGGAGCGCAAAACCGCGTTATTGCTGAGATTAATGCCGACCAAGCCGCGCCCTACCAAATGTTGCGCTTACTGCAAGGCGATGTCGGCAGCGGTAAAACGATTGTGGCGTTTATGGCTATGCTTAATGCTGTGGAATGCGGTATGCAAGCGGCCATTATGGCGCCGACTGAAATTTTAGCCAAACAACACCTTGAAACCATGGCCGAGTGGGCTGAAATTGTTGGGATTCGCGCGGAACTTTTGACCGGTAAAATCACCGGTAAAAAGCGGCAAGCGATTTTATCTGATTTAGCATCCGGCAATATAAATGTTTTAATCGGCACGCATGCTTTGTTTACTGAAGATGTGGCTTTTAAAGATTTAGCCTGCGTGGTGGTAGACGAGCAACACCGCTTTGGCGTAAATCAGCGCTTAAGCCTTTCGGCCAAAGGTTATCGCCCTGATGTTTTGGTTATGACCGCCACTCCGATTCCCCGCACTTTAGTTTTAACGCAATACGGCGATATGGAATATTCTAAAATAGACGAGGCTCCCAAAGGGCGCAAACCGGTTGATACCCGCGTGGTGCCGTTAAGCAAAATTGCCGATGTTACCGCCGGTCTGCAGCGCAAAATTGCTTCCGGATGTCGGGCTTATTGGGTTTGCCCGTTAGTGGAAGAGTCTGAAAAAACAGATTTAGCCGCCGCCGAAGAGCGCTTTGCCTCTTTGCAAAAAATATTTGGCGATAAAGTTGGCTTAGTGCACGGCAAAATGAAAGAAAAGGAAAAAGACGCGGTTATGGAGCGGTTCAAAACCGGCAAAATCAGTTTGCTGGTTGCCACCACCGTAATTGAGGTGGGGGTTAATGTTCCGGAAGCCACGCTCATGATAATAG
This sequence comes from uncultured Alphaproteobacteria bacterium, assembly GCA_937920765.1. Lineage (GTDB taxonomy): Bacteria > Pseudomonadota > Alphaproteobacteria > RF32 > CAG-239 > CAAFZY01. Next base: position 18,305 of record CALETM010000295.1, read on the forward strand.
AGCAGGCGGAACGATTCGGGTTGGCGCAACTGCACCAATTGCGCGGCCGCATTAAGCGCGGGTTTGAAGCTTCAACCTGTGTTTTAATGTACGGTTATCCGTTAAGCGAAACCTCGCGCGAGCGCTTAAATATCATGAGGCAAAGCGAAGACGGCTTTTTAATTGCTGAAAAAGATTTGGAATTGCGTGGCGGCGGCGAGGTTTTAGGTACCCGCCAATCCGGTTTTAATGAGTTTAAACTTGCCGATATGAGCACCGATAAAGACTTGCTTTACACCGCGCACAAAGACGCCGCCATGGTTTTGCAAAATGATGTTAATTTAACCTCTCCCCGCGGACAGGCTCTTAGAATATTGCTTTATTTGTTTGAGCGGGACAAAGCCGTTAAAACTTATTTAGCCGGATAGTCAAGGCTGAAAAAATCTGATAAAGCGCGGTTTTTTAAATTCGTTATATAGTCAAGCATGCCGCGATAGTTAAGCATTTTAAAGATAATGAAATCAGTAATACTGTTGTTGCGATTTGCGGATAAAGAATTATACAGCTCATCAAGTTTTTTAATGCCGTTCATAGTATTTAGGGCTCCGCTATTATCTGCTTGCAACAAGTACGCCTCAATTTCGTTATATTTCTGTTCATATTGTGCAAAAACCTCATCGGCGTTAAGATTAGCGGTAATATTTTTTTGCGGCTCAATTATCCATTTGTTTTGCATTATGGAATAAAGCCCGAGCGGCAGCGTTTCAGGCTTGTCGCTGCTGAATTGAATGTTTACTTTTTTATTGCCGAATTTAAACTTTTGATTATTCAGACTGCCGAAAAAGTAAAATTGCAAAAATTGGCTCAAAAATTTTGAATTATCGGCAAGTTCGGGGCAACCTTCGTTTTTTACCACGATTCTGATGTCAATATCTGATTTTTCATGGTAAAAATAACTTGCCATTGAACCGGTTAAATAGGCGTCATAAAATTTCAAACCTTTAATTTCGGCAACGATTAATGAATTTATGTAATTTACCTGACGATATAAAAGTTGATTTGCTTTTGCATGCAGCTTATTTTGCTCATCAAACAACAGCGGGTTGAGGGTGTTGTGAGGGGTAAGCAGTCTGGTTAAAACATCGCGCATTTTTACAAGCATTATCTTTTCCCCAGCAAATAATTTACGGAATCGGAAATATAATTTTGAAAATGCCGATAAGCCCCGAAACGCTTTAACAGCCGGTACAGATTGTATTCGGGGCTGTATTCGCGTTGAATGGAAAATGATTTAGCCAAAAAAGCGTCTTCACGTAAATTTTTTAAATAAGCACTGAGTTTTTGGGCGCTTTCGGCAGTTAAAAACACCTCGTTTACTTTCGGAAGTTCTGCAACAAAACGGTGTAAATCGGCGCTGTATTTGCAATATTTATCAAACAACTCTTCTGCGCTGAACGGAAAAGGCTGCCTAATTGGCTCAATCATCCACTTATTACGCAAAACCGAGTAACTGTTAATGTCTTTTATACGTTCGTTGTTTACGTCCAAAACGGCAAAGTCAACCGGACGATTGTAAATATGCGGACGCCATTTGCACATAAATATGGTATATGCCAAATTATTTAATATTTTTGCGCTTAATTCCGGTTGTTCAGGAAAAATATTATCAATAATGATAAAAAAATCTAAGTCGCCGTCATCGCGGTAGGCGTAACTGCAAGAACTTCCCACCAACATCATTTCTCTGATGTTTACATGCGGAAACATTGGTAAAAAATACTCCCGCATATATTGTCCTAAAAATAAAAACTTTTGCCGAACGTGCGGCAATAAAACATTATGCCCGTCAAATAAATCAGGGCACAATGTTTTATGCTGTTGCAGCATTTTTTCAATAACGGCTAATTTTTCGGCTTTGCTTTCCATTAGGACTACGAATTATAAACCGGAAAATCATCATCAGATATGTTGGTTTGAGCATATTTTTTGAGGGCTTCTTCTTTGCTTAACGAGGCAATCATAACGGACTCGTCTTGCATATTATAAACAAGACCGCCTTTAGCGCAATCTTGTGTGCATTTGCTACCAAATTGCCCTATGTCGTTTCCTCCTGAAAAACAATCATCTGCACTAGTGCCACAGCGTCCGCCGCCACCACCTACGCCATGAGAATTTTTACCGGTTTCTGTGACGCCGGTTCCGGTGCATACTGCGCCGGTATAGCTATTGGTAGTTGTTTCTCCTTTAGCATTTGTGCATACCTCGGTATACTCTCCCTGCAATGCGTCGTCAGCACATCCTTTATAACAGTTATCAAAGCATTCCGCTTCATCTTGAAATCTTCCTGAGCAATAGTCAGTGCAGTAATCTGAACATTCATTGGTATTATAGCATGTCGTTTTACAGGTTAAACATTCTTCAGCATAACAAGCATGAAAACCGCCGCTTGCGCTTAAGGCAAATGCTGAAGGGTCGCCGCAAGGTTTGCTGTCAAGCATAGTATAAAATCCGGCATCTTCACAGGAGTCATAATATTCATAACAACCTTCAACGCCTTTAATGGTTGTTATAATCATTTTATTATTTTTGCATCCGGTTATTTTATACTTAGTGGTGCCGCTTCCGTCCGAGCACGATTCGCAAACGTCATAATCTCCGCATTTGTCAAGAGTGTAAGACGAACAATCTTTGGTAAGCAATTCGGCGCAAAGGGTTAATGTATCGTCGCCTGCGCACGGAACAATGGTTTTACACCATGAGGTTTTATCATCTTTGGTAAAACCTTCACACGAAGCGCTGCTTGGAACGCATTTTTTATAAGCGCTGTTAAACGGGCAATAAAGCCAACTTCCGTTGCAGCTGCTTTCGGTTGAAGAGTATCCGAGCGAGGCGCAATCCGGAATGGTGGCGCAGTTTACTTGCGCCATAACTTTATGGGCGCCGAACACTGTTGTTAATAAGGTTGTACTTAAAAGAATATTGGTAAAACGCATATTTTTGCTCCTGTTTAATAAACTGTACATTAACTTTCGGGAATACATTTAACTTGCGAGGTATCAGCCGGACAAGCCAGATAGTTACTGCAATCGTCTTTGCTGTCAATATATCCGAGCTGAGAACAATAAGTAACATCGGTAGCGAGCGCCCATAATTTTCCGCTCCAACAGGTGGCCTTATTGTATTGTCCTGATTGACAGCCTTCAATATAGCAGTCATAACAAGACAATCCGTGATATTTTACGGCATCGCAAGTGTATCCGTCGGAAGATTTTAACAAAGCTGAATAGTACCGGCCGTCTTCACAGGTGTATTCTTTACACCATTTATAAGAGCTGTCAAACGGGCAGGTTATATAGCCCTCAAGACAGGTAATGTTCTTTTTGTAGCCGAGAGCCGAGCATGACGGGGGATTGGTGCAAGATTGGCCGCAAGCTTGCGCCTGTACATCGGCAACAGGTAAAAAAACGACCAAAAGGATTAAAAGTACGGACGTAAGCATACATAATCTCCTCAAACTATCCTTATTTTTTGATTATAGCTTGTTTTTTTATTCTTTGCAACTGAAAATAAAGAGGCAATATTAGTTTTATTAAAAGTTTTCCAAAATATATCGGCGGTTAAAACGAGTATTTTTGCCTAAATTTGACATAATCTCATATGAAATTGTGCCTCCGTCGCGTCCCATATCGTCAAGGGTGTAAAATTCATCGGCAAAATAAGCGGTATCTCCAACCTGCAAATTTTTAACATTGGTAACATCACAAATAACGTTATCCATTGAAACTCTGCCGATAATACGAGCTTCGCTTAAATCTTTACCGTCCTTAAAAAACACTTTGCCCACATTTGAAAGCGAGCGCGGCAAACCGTCGCCGTAGCCGATGGAAACAATTGCGATTTTACGCTTGGTGCCGGCGCGATAAGTTGCGGAATAGCCCACAAACTGCCCTGCCGGCAGGTCGGTGATTTGCAATACCGGCGCGGTAACCGTTACCACGTTTTGCATTTGATTTTCGCGGTACGGAGCGGTGTTTATTCCGTACATTGCCGCACCCAAACGCACCATATCTTGCTTAAATTCTCCGCCTAAAAACACACCGTCTGAAGCCGATAACGATGCCGGCAGTTGCGGAAAATATTTTTCTTTAATCTGTTTAAAATGCGCAAGTTGATAAGTGTTCATAAAATGGTCTTTTTCATCGCCGCAGGCAAGGTGCGACATCACCATATTAAACGCGGCTTTGTCTTGTTTGCTTAAGTTTTTTAAATCCGCTTCTCTAAAGCCGAGGCGGTTTAAGCCGGTTTCAACCTGAATGGCGGCTTTGCGCTCGTCAGGGCGTTTTTGTTGCCAAAACTTGAGCATCTCCGGCGCGCTGATAACCGGAATTAATTGCGGATATCGGATAAATTCCGCCAAACAGTCGTCACCGATTCCCTGCAGAACATAAATATTTGCTTGCGGCGCCAGCGGAGCGATTTTGGCTCCTTCACAGGCGTGCGCCACAAAAAAGTTGCGGCAGTTTACTTTTTCGTATAACAACGGAACAATCTTTTCGGCTCCTAAAGCGTAAGCATCGTCTTTAACCACAGCGGCGCAAACAGCCGGCGCGGCAATTTTTTGCAAAGTCCGGTAATTTTTTAGCAAATTATCTAAATTTATATGTAAAGATGGTCTGGTTAAAATAGTCATTTTTTATCCTTTTATAAAAATCAGCGGCATCGCGAGTGCTAATGCGGTTAATCCGAAAACGAGCTGGTTTTGCCAGCTTTGCTCTTTGTATTTAAGCGCGGAAATAACCATTACCGTCGGCGCGGCAAGCCGCATAAACACCGCCACAAATGAAACCGGCAGCAGGTTGATTGACGAATATATAATCAAAAATTCAGAAACAACATAAAACGCGCCGGCGACCGCTAAGTTTTTATTACGGAAAATGTTTTTAAAATCTTGCTTGGAAATTCCGTGCAAAAGCGCGGCTCCGAACATTACCGCGGATGAAAACAATAAATGCTGATACCAGCCGATTTGCGGAATAGCCAAGTGGTCGGTAACGCTGAATGTTGCGGCAAACAAAACTATCAGCCAAAATGAAATCTGCCCTTTAACCGACAAACGACGAGCATCGCCTTTAATCATGAACAATAAGCCAAGCACGCCAAAGCCGCAAATGCAAACGAGCTGAAAGATTTTTAAGCCCTCATTAAAAAACATATTGTTGGCAAGCGAGCCTAAAGCCAAGGCGATAAAACCGAAAAACACCGATGATGAAGTGCTTTCTTTGTTCACAATCTGCTGCAATTTAATCAGCCACCACAACAGCAAGCCCTTAACCACGCTTAGCAACAAATACGGCGAGCTGATGGTTTGATTAAAATTGTCCGTAAGCAAGTGCCCGAATATCGGAAAAGTGATTATTAGCCCGAGTACCAGCCATGTGCTGGTGAACGCCGCCGACATTTCCGCCGGAAAAAGTTTTGCCGCCGGCTTATATAAAAACGGGCGGATAATCATTGAACTCATAATGAGTAAACCGATAAAAATTTGAAAAACAGTCATAGTTCAAGTCCTGTATAAATTTATCTTAGTGCGACTTGCTGATTCGTTTGGCAATATCGTCGGCAACCTGCGCCAACAACCGGCTTTGCGCCTGAACATAAGAGCCGTAATTTTTGCCGACCTTGTCGGTTAAGTTAAAGTTTTGCTCCGTTAGCAGTTTGCCTCTTGTATTCACAATTTGCCAACTGCCTTGCAGG
>CALETM010000296.1 GCA_937920765.1 uncultured Alphaproteobacteria bacterium
ACCCCAACTTATATTAAAGATTTAATGACCGGTTTTGATGAAGAATGTTCGTATATCACCGAAGATGATAAAGCGATTTTTTTAAAGTGCCATCATACAGATAAAGAATCGTCAGAAGCAACATTTTATGAAATGTATTTTGCCAAATATAAAACAGTTTTTAAGTATTCTAAAGAACAGTCTTGTAACGTGTGGTGGTGCAGTTTTGATATAGAAAATGGATATATTACCAATTATTATATGGCACCTATGAGCAGCAAAGTTGCTAATTGCGATGATGAAGATGAATATAACTGGCTTGATTCAAACGGAAAAAATTTTATATTTCTTGCCTTTCGGAGCTGAAAGCGCGCGGGTGGGATAAATATATCCCCGCTAAATTACCTGATGAAAAAAAGTAAATTTAAATGAACGCTGTATTTAAATTTCGCAGCTGCCGTTAATGTCATAATCAAGGCGGTTTTCATGCAATCCGTACGGGTCTTGATGAATAATAACCTGCGAATTTGGAAACGCCGCTTTAATTTTATCTTCAACCATATCGCTCAATTCATGAGTTTTGTTTAGCGATAAATCGCCGTCTAATTCAAGGTGAATTTCAAACATATAAATTCCGCCCAAGTCGCGGGTTCTAAAGTCATGAAAGCCCTCTATACCTTCGCTGTTGATGATAATATCAATTACCTGCTGCCGGATATCATCGCTTAGCTCGCGGTCAGTTAGAGCGCTGACTGCTTCCGCCGCAATTTTGTAAGCGTTGTAAATTAAATAAGCGGCAATTATAAATGCGGTAACAATATCAAACCAATTTATCTTTAAAAACTTAACGGCAAATAATGATGCTATAATTGCGCCGTTGGTTAAAACATCAACCGTATAGTGCGCGCTGTCGGCTTTGATTGCCGGAGAATCCGTCTTTTTTGCCACATAACGCTGAAACAAAATCAATCCGCAAGTTGCGAGTAAACTTATAATCATAATTACAATACCCAAACCGGTTTTTTCAAGCGGGGCAGGGTTAATTATGCGGTTTACGCCGTCATACATTACAAATAATCCTGAACCGGCAATAAATGCCGATTGTGCCAATGCGCTTACTGATTCGGCGCGGCCATATCCGTAACGATGTTTCAGATTCGCCGGTTTGGTTGAAAATTTGATAGCCACAAATGAAATCGATGAGGCAAAAACATCGGCAAGGCTGTCAATTAACGATGATAAAATGGCAAGTGAACCAGTATAAAGCGCGCCGAGTGTTTTAATAAGGCACAGCATTAGCGCTAATGAAACGCTCATTGCGGCGGCAAGACGTTTTAATTTGTTATTATTTAATTGCATCTTTTATCTGCTCCCATTTTTCATTGGTAATTTCAAAGTATTTGTCTTTAGCATAAGGCGCAAAAAAGGCAAGATGTTTGCCGTAAGGCTCCTTAATAAAGCTATATTTTACCCAAATGTTATTCTCGCTTTCATAAAATTGCAGCATAACCTCATTTCCGTCTTCAACTTTCAGATTCAATTTGCTTAGTTCTTTGGTTTTTTCAAGTTTATCGGCAGTGCTTATGAACGGTGTATTTAAAGCGTGCTTCATCAACTCGGCAATTCTGGCGGCGTCTGTGTTTTGGTTAAAGCTTTCAAGCCTGCCGAACCGCAAATCCCATAAGTTGCTATAAGTCCATGCGTGCCAATCAGCTGATAAATCAATAAAATCAACTTCTGCAAGCCATACCTGAAACTGTCCGTCAAATTTAATATAAGCAGCTGATGACCCGCGCCCAAGCTCAATATTATATCTCCCGACCTCAAATGTCTGCACCGGTTTGCCATTTTTATCCAAAAGCTCAACGCGGGTGTTGGGCGAGTTTTCCGCTTCAATCGGCTGCAGCCCGAAAATGGCGAGCTGCTCGGCTTTATTTGCTTTTTTCTCATAAAACCGCGCTTCCATCATTGCGCTCAAAAAGCTCCGTATTCTCTCTTGCAAAACCGGAAAATCAGGGTGCTCTTTTAAGCTCCAAACATTGTCTTTTAACTCAAAAGTCAGTTGCTCATTATGCGTTTTAACGCTGATGGTCTGCACCGTGTTTATATTCGTCGGCAGCTCCGGAAACAACGGCTTGTTTTCATATTTTTGAATATCCGAACGATTAAATAAAAATACAGAGGCTATGCCCATTAATAAAATTAATATCACGATTGATGATAGTTTAAGCAGCTCGGAATTAAGCTTAAATTTAACCGCTAAAGTTTTTTTAGAACGCTTTTTGAGCCCGTAAAACAGCAAGATAAGGCTCAATAATATCGGTACGGCAAAGATGTTTGCAAATTTTACCGCCATGGCAATCCGATTAATATTTTGTCCCGCCAAAATACGCACATTGCTTAAATCTTTACGCAAGCTGTCAAGCTTTTTGCGAATTCCGCTGATTAAAGCCAATTCATCGGCGGTAAAAGTTTGCCGCTCTTCAAAATTTCGCTTACCCCAAATCTCGCTCAGTTGTTGCTTAACCTCGTCAATTTGCTTAAAAATTTGCTCTTCTTTAATTTTATACTCAAAAATATTGAGCTTGCGCAACTTTTCAATGCCTGAAAATTCGCGGTTTTGCGCTGATTTGCCGCGCAAATTCATCAAATCGTCGTTATTAGTTAAATAGTCAAGCGCGTTTAAGACAAAATCGGCATTGTTAAACAGTGGAAAGAAGTAGGTCTGATCTAAAAATGTTTGGGAAGACGCCCAAAAATTATCATAAATAAAATCGGTGTCGCCGACTACCACCAAATTAAACTGGTTATTAGGATTTTTGCCGTGAATAGCCGCTGCCAAAACTTTCGGATTTTCATCAGGCTTAAAGCTGCTTAAAATCTGCCGCGGGTTTAATCCGTCATATACCACGCTAATCGGCATTAACGCAGAGTTTTTGCTCGCTTGCAACAGCGGAATAAAATCAGTATTGCTGCCCTCGGTCGGCAAAATAACCGAGGCTGATGACATCAACAACGTTTGTAAACGTTTGGTTATCGGGTGGCTGCGGTTAAAGCTGCCGCCTTTAAGCTTAAACTGAATTACATCTTGCGTAAACGCCGGATTGTTTTTGTAATTGCTGGTGGCGTCAACCGTTATAGAGTTGTCTAAGTCAGCCACAACATATTCATCATAAAACCTAAATCCCCAAAATTCATCAAGCCCGTTTAAAACCGGCGGCATAAACGGATAATTAACGCTGGAGTAAAGTCTGGTTGCTTCGGCGGCGCTGTCAAGCAACAGCAAAATATTGCCGTAATTTTCCGAATATTCTTTAATTGCCGCCGTCATTTCATCGGAAAGTTGCTGCGGATTAATCATAATCAGCACATCGGGGCGGTTTTGCAAATCTTCAGGTTTATGCACATAAGTAATGTTGTAAAACTCACTGATTTTCCGGCTGATTTCCCAAGGTTGTGCAATCATATTATCGGTTCCGCCGCCGTTAATCGGCAATGAGGTAATAATCGCCGCTGTTTTTTTTCGGTGCGAAAGCTCATAAATGATAGAGGTTAAATCTTGCTCCAAAAACGGCATGCGCGCGGTTGAAAAGTACGGAATAACTTTTTTGTTGGTTAAACTGTCGCTGACCGTTAAGCCGAATAATGCATTTTGATTAATATCAATCAGAGGTATCGGCTGAATACCATCGGCGATGGCGCGGTCTTCAGTGTTATCCAAGCTTTGCGGGTGATAAATGCGGTAATCAAAGCGCCCGTTGGAGCTGTTTTTATATTGGTTAAGCAGCATTCTTATTTTATCAAACATCTGCCGCATAGCCGGATTGCGCTGCTCCAAAATTGAGGAATAATAAAGCTTGGCGGTAACCGGTTCCGGCAGGTTTTGCAAAATTTCCACAGTGTTTTTATCAAGGGTAAAAAGCTTATCCTCGCTAAAATCAATTTGCGTGCCGCGAGTTAAGTTGTTGGCAAGTAAATTAAAGCCCATAAAGCCTAAAACCAACATAAACCATGCTGTGATATAATAAGTACGGCTTGTTGATTTAAGCCATGCGGAAGTTCCTGAAGTTTTAAAGCTTACAATTAAAACCGTGGTGAAGTTAAACAATAAAATAACTGAAGTAAAAAATAAAATATCGCGCAGCTCCACTAAACCTTGCGTTATGCTGCTGAAATGAGTTAAAAAACTGAAAGAGGCAATGGTGTCTATCATATAATCGGGCAAAAACAGGCGGAAAAACGATAAAACAAATTCAATTCCGCTCCAAAAAAACATTAAATTGGCGGCTACGGACAAAACCAAAGCAATTACCTGATTTTTGGTAAGCGCCGACATGGTTTGCGATATGGCAAGCATGCAGCCGGCTAAAGCTAAGCTTCCCAAATAACTGATTAAAATAACGGTATTATCCGGCGCGCCTAAAATATTAACCGTAATCCAAAACGGAAAAGTTAAGGCCAAGGCAATGGCGCAAAACAGCCATGAGGCTAAAAATTTGCCCCATACCAAAACTTCTGCCGAAACCGGCATAGTCATAATTTGCACAACTGTTTTATTGCGAAATTCTTCCGCCCAAAGCCGCATGGAAATACCGGAAACAAACAGCAAATACAACCACGGCTGATACCAAAACATAACTTCCAATGAGGCTTGCCCGCGCTCAAAAAAATGCCCAAAGTAAAAAGCCGCCGCGGCATTTAAAATCAAAAACGCTACTAAATAAACATATGCAAGCCTGTCTCTTATACACATCTCCGAGCCCACGAGACGCTACGCTA
>CALETM010000297.1 GCA_937920765.1 uncultured Alphaproteobacteria bacterium
GTCCTGTAAGTATAACAACATGCAAATGATAATGGAAACCTAAATTACAATAATGATATGAAGAAATTAATTCTACTAAGCGCACTCGTTGCCGCAGCAACGACAACAGGCGCAAAAGTCACCTTACCGAAGATTTTCTCCGACAACATGGTGATGCAACAGAACGCAAAGGCTAACCTTTGGGGTGATGCCAACAGCCCGATTAACAAACGCAGCTATGCTCCTGGTCAACATGGTCAAAGAAGAAAAAAGACCACTGACTACGGCGAGCAATTATATGCTAAGCAAAAATTGAAAACCTACTATGGTAACATTTCAGAAAAACAGTTCCACAAATATTACGCCGAAGCAATTCGTCGTTCAGGTGACGCTGCTGAAAACCTTGTTGGTTTGCTTGAATCACGTTTGGACAACTTGGTATACAAAGCTAAATTTGTTCCAACCGTATTTGCAGCTCGTCAGTTTGTAAATCACGGTCATGTAACCGTAAACGGCAAAAAAGTAAACATTCCTTCTTACATGGTTAAAGTTGGCGATGTTATCGAAGTTAGAGAAAAATCAAAATCTATGGCTTTGGTTGCTGCTTCTGTTGAATCACAGGGCCGTGAAGCTCCGTCTTATTTGGAAGTAGATAATAAAAAATTATCAGCTAAATACACTTTTGTACCGAAGTTCGATGATATTCCGTATGCGGCTCTTATGGAACCAAATCTGGTTATCGAATTTTACTCCAGATAGTCTGGATTATTTCTCAAAAAAAGGCGGAGATTTACTTCTCCGCTTTTTTTATTGTTGTGGATAGGTATGTATAAAAACTTGTTATTACTGCCGTATGTGTAAATAATAAAACAACTATTGACAATAACAGGAATAACCAAATGTATAGACGTCATTTTCGTTCACCGCTTACTTTTGAAAGTGAAAAATTTTTCAGAGGTCATAAATCTGAGCCTAAATTTAAAATACCGGTGCTTATTATCTCCACCATTTTAAAAGCCTTATACATTTTTTTGCTAATGGCTATAGATTTAATTTTGTTTACCGATTCCGGCAACTTAAACATTTTTGGCGGCGACTATGTGCTTACTTCAGAATTGGTCGGCTTAATGGCGTTTATTTTAGTCTTTTCCCTAGTCATTATGACGCTGTTTTCATTTTCAAAGTGGGTTCAAAATATTATATGTTCTTTAGTTACATGTTGGTTTTCAATAGTTTTATTTAATCAGTTTGCACAATTTAATATTCAATCTTTTTTGGGTGAATGTATACATAATTTTATGGGCTCCGCCACACCGCAATTTTTATATTTTGGTTCATATATTGTGGTTTCCGTTTTGCTCGCGCTATTGGTATTATGGTTGTTATGGCGCGCCAATATTATAATTTTGTCTGTTTATGTATTGTTATTTGCAGTTGCGTTTGTCGGAATTTTACGCCATGAGCTCAACAATGTTAAAAATCAGCACGATTTTATTGAGCTTTACCAGTCGCAGCTAAAAGAATATTCTACCGATACCGATAAAAAATTTATTTATTTAATGTTGCCAAACTTAGCGCCGACCAAATATTTTCACAGCATTAACGACGCCAATGCGCAACGTACCACTCAGCTTTTGAGCGGGTTTTATGCCAAAAACAAATTTAGTGTTTTTTCAAACTCTTACAATGAGGAAAACAACTCATTCATTAACATGGTGCTGGCCGTAAACTTATTTAGCAATGATAATGCTTCTAAGCATATTTTAGATACTATGCTTATTTACAAATATTGGAAATTTTTTAACGTTAATGATGAATATATCTTTTTAAAAGACAATCAAATGTTTGATACATTCCGCAAAGCCGGATACAAAATTTCAGCATACAAATCGCGCGGGTTTGATTTATGCCACAAAAATCATGTGTTTAACGTTGACCGTTGTATGGAAAAGCTTAATCGTCCGGTTAATTTATATAGCTCCGATATGAGCTCGATTGACCGCTCGCAAGTGCTCTTGATTGAATGGATTTCCAGTATGAAAATCTTTAAAGATATGTCCGGCATTTATCAGGCATTGCGTATTTTCGGTCAGCCGGATACCATGCCGATGGTGGGCATAAATTATAACAATTTATATGTTATTAACGCCGTAAAAACCTTTGATGTTGTAGCAGATGACGTTATTAACGATAAAGGGCCGCAAGCTTACTTTGTTTATGCCGACATTCCTTCCGATATGTTTGTGTATGATGAATTTTGCAATATTAAGCCACGTGAAAAATGGATTAATATGGAAAATATGCCATGGATAAAAACCGATAACACCAAAGCCAAACGCTATGCTTATTTTGAACAGACGCAATGCTTGTTTGGTAAATTACAAGAATTTATAAACAAACTTGACAATGCTGGTATACTCAATAAATCTGTTATTGTAATTAACGGCATGTCCAGTGTTGATGATTTCAAAAACATTCCTTACGATGATTTTATCAATAACTTTTTATATGATAAAATGACCACCTTGGCGATAAAATCTCCTAACAACAAACAAATTAATATCGACGACAACATTTGCCGCACTCAAGACATTTTGCGCCAATATATTTATCATGATGCCGATTGCAAAGGGTTGGAAGCGGTTAATATTCACCAAAGCCTAAAAGACGAGTTGGTTAACCGGCTTGCGGCTCTTGATATTACGGAAAAAGAAGCAATGTCATATGTGCCTGATTTTGAAAAATGGTACATGAAATGGTGCTACATTAACAAAATCAACAATACTGCAAAACTTGATATTGTTACCAAAGACAAATCATTGCCGGCGAATGTAATCGAGCCGCAAGATTCCGCAACGCCTGATTTGCAAAATGAATTATTATTGAAAGAGTCTGAAAATAAATGAGTCCGGTTTGGAAACAACGCTTTAATGCTTTCAAACAAAATAAACGTGCTAAAATTTCAGCCGTAATCTTTATTTTGGTTTTTACCATATCATTGTTTTCAGAACTTATCGCCAATGATAAGCCTCTGTTATTAAAGTATAAAGGGCAATTTTATTTTCCGATAGCCACAACCTATACAGATGAATTTTTCGGCGGCGATTTTCCGACTCCTGCCGATTATCAGGATAAATATATTGCAGATAATATAAAAAACAACGGTTGGATGTTAATGCCGCCGATACCTTTTTCATATAATACCGTTGACTATGAAATTAACACTCCGGTGCCGTCTGCTCCTGATAAGCACCATCTTTTAGGCACCGATGATGAGGGCAGAGATATTGCCGCCCGCATTTTGTACGGTATCAGGCTGTCGGTATTGTTTGCTTTTTTACTAACGGCATTTTCTTCGGTTATCGGTATTGTAATCGGCGCTATTCAAGGATATTTCGGCGGTAAGGTTGATTTAATTTTGCAGCGCTTTATTGAAATATGGGAATCATTACCGCAACTTTTTATTTTAATCATTGTCGCCAGCGTATTTTTGCCCACATTTTGGACTATTTTACTGATTTTAATGCTGTTTTCGTGGACATCATTGACTTCAATGGTGCGCACTGAATTTTTACGCACACGCAATTTTGAATATGTAGCGGCGGCCAAAGCTTTGGGAGTTGGCAATTTTCGTATTATTTTCAGACACATATTACCCAATGCTTTAGTCACCAGCGTAACTTTTATTCCGTTTATTTTGTCTGAAGCCATTGTGGCGCTAACCTCGCTGGACTTTTTAGGTTTAGGATTATCCAGCGATTATCCGTCCTTGGGCGATTTAGTTCGGCAAGGCAAAGATAACTTACAAGCGCCATGGATTGGCATAACCATTTTTATTGTTTTGTCCGGATTATTAACTTTGCTGATTTTTATCGGTGAGGGCGTGCGCGATGCTTTTGACGCAAGGAAAAACCGATGACCGAAAATTTGTTGGAAGTTAAAAATTTATCTGTAATATTTAAACGTAATAATCAATCACCGTTTATTGCCGTTGATAACATTGCTTTCAGCCTTAAAAAAGGCGAAGTTTTAGGCATGGTCGGCGAGAGCGGCTCTGGTAAATCGGTAACCGCGCTGTCTGTATTAGGCTTACTGCCGCAAGGTAAAGCCGAAATCGCCGACAATTCTTCAATCAGATTCAACGGAGAGGAGCTGATTGGTGCTCCGGAACAAGATTTAAGGCAAATTCGCGGCGGACAAATCGGCTTTATATTTCAAGAGCCGATGTCATCATTAAACCCGTTGCATAGAGTAGGCAAGCAAGTAGCCGAAAATCTGCTTATGCATCAAAAAATAACGATAAAACAAGCCAAAAGACAAACCATTAAACTTTTAAAATTAGCCGGCATTAAAAACCCTGCGGTGAGGTTCAACGCTTATCCGCATGAACTTTCGGGCGGACAACGGCAACGCGTGATGATTGCTATGGCAATTGCCAATAATCCGCAGATTTTAATCGCTGATGAACCGACCACAGCCTTAGATGTTACTATTCAAGAGCAAATTATCAATTTGCTGCTTGATTTGAAAAACAAATTTAATATGTCGGTACTGTTTATTAGTCATGATTTACGCTTAGTGCGCAAAATTGCCGATAAAATCATTGTGATGAAAAATGGCAAGATTGTTGAAAGCGGACGCGCCGAAGATATATTTTTACGCCCACAAAATAATTATACC
>CALETM010000298.1 GCA_937920765.1 uncultured Alphaproteobacteria bacterium
GGTAAGAGTTTTCATGGAGCCAGCCGCCAAATTTTTCAATCGTCAGCTTAACAATAAATTTAGGCTTGTTGCCAAAGGCGAGCGGCTTAATATCCGCGTTCGGCAAAGCGCTTTGCAGGTTTTCAATCAGGTGGTTTTGCAACATGGTTCCAAAATCTGCCGCCCATCGGTCAAATTCCGCTATTTTAATTTCAGGATTATCCGGTTGTTGCAGCACAATTTGCGGACGGTCAAGATATTGCGGAAAGTTTATGTCTTGCACCGCAATGTTAATTTTTTTATCAGAAACTGCCGCCGGATTTTTGGTATTTTCTAACATATAAAAACGGCTGTCGGGAGTTGTGAAAAAACAACCGGTAAAAAGCGGTAGCAAACTGATAAGCGCAAAAATTTTTTTCATATTTTACTCCTTTTTGCCTTTTAAGATTGCGTCGGGGTGACGCTCCAGATAATCGCTTAGGTTTTTAATTGATTTAGCCGCTGCGCTCACGTCTTTCAAGGTGCGGTCAAGCTGATTGAGTGTCTGTTCGGTTTGCGGCAATGAATTATCGGTAAAGTCGTTTAATTTTTTGCCCAAATCGGCAAACTGCGGCAAAATAATCGGCAGTTGGGTTTCCATCTCTGACAAAATGTTATCGGAACGCGCCACAATCTGTTTAAGTGGCAAATCTTGTAAATCTTTGGAAAGCCCGCCTAAAGCCGAAAGCGTGGTCGGAATTTCAAAAAGATGCTCTCCGTTCGGCTCTTGTCTTAAATTAATCGGCGTATCAGGCATCATTAATAGCTCAATCATCAGCTGACCGGTTAATAAGTTTTGAGTGGTAAGACGAGCTCGCAAACCTTTTTGTATCAGCACGTGCAACACATCGCGCCGGCTCATTTTGCGTCGAGCCCCCATTGAGCCGATATTGCCGTCTTCCGAAAAACGCACATATACCGGAATGCTGAAGTCCAAGGTTTTCGGGTCGGTAATAATTTCAATATTAACCACTTTGCCGACTTGCACCCCCTCATATACCACCGGCGCCCCGACGGTTAATCCTTTAATGGATTCGGAAAAATACATAATTGCCAAATTGCGTTTATCGGTAACAATTTTATCGGCAACATTTTTGAGTATAATAAGTGCCATTACCGCAAAACCCAAAATTACAAAAAGGGCGATTCGTTTTTTATTTGGTTCTTTTTTCATTGTTGTTACCTCTGGTTAAAAAGTTTAAAACGGTTTGGTTCGGCGGATTTTTAAGTAGTTCGTGCGGGTTGCCGTGCGCGGTAATGCTTTTGCTTGCGGCGTCAATAAAAATGGAGTTGTTGCCGATGGCAAAAATAGAATCAAGCTCGTGAGTAACCACTACTAAGGTTGTGCCCAAATTTTGGTTAATATCTTTCATCAAGCTATCAAGCCGCGCTGAGCTTACAGGGTCTAAGCCGGCGGACGGCTCGTCAAAATACACAATTTCAGGGTCAAGCGCCAAAGCCCGAGCCAAACCGGCGCGTTTTTTCATACCGCCGCTGATTTCGGCCGGATAATAATCATTATAGCCGGCAAGCCCGACTAAAGCCAGTTTCAAATTGACCAGCTCGTCAATTACATCAGGCGGATAATCGCTGTATTTTTGTAAGGGCAGGGCAATGTTTTCAGCAAGCGTCATTGATGAGAACAGCCCGCCGCTTTGGTATAAAATGCCGATTTTTTTCATAATGGCAAGCTGTTCAAGTTTATCAGCATCAGGGTAGTTTATCCCGTTTACAAAAAAGGTTCCTCCTGCCGGCGGCATTAATCCGGTCAAAACTCTGAGCAAGCTGCTTTTGCCGCAGCCGGAACCGCCCATAATGATAAAAATATCATTTTCTTTAACGCTAAAGTTTGCCTGCTTGATAATTACTTTTTCACCGTAAGCAACTTTAAGATTTTCGGCAATTATTTTATCTTTGCTCATATTCCGAGCCTTTCAAAAATAAAGGTGATAATACCGGTGGCAACAATCATCCACACAATGGCCGATACCACGGCTTTGGTGGTGGCAACGCCGACTCCGTCGGCATTTCGCCCGCTGTTAATTCCGTAATAACAACCGCATAAAGCGATAATAAAGCCGAATACAAAGCCATGAAAAATACCTACTCCGAAGTTGGTCATATTCCACGCCTGCCATGAATATTTCCAATATTCGCTGGCCGGAATATCTAAAAGCAGCACCCCGACCGAGGCGCCGCCCAGCATACCGGCAAAATCGGCCAACATGGTAAGAAGCGGCATAACTAAAACCAGCGCCGCAAGTCTTGGTAATACCAAAAATTCCGTAATCGGAATGCCCATGGTTTTTAAGGCGTCAATTTCCTCATTAACCTGCATGGTACCCAAGGTTGCGGCAAATGAAGCTCCGGTGCGGCCGGCCATGATAATTCCGACCATGATTGCCCCCATAATACGTATCATGCCGATGGTAACCAAACTTGCCACATACACTTGTGCGCCAAACGTTTTGAGTTGCAATGCGCCGACAAAAGCTAAAATCAGTCCGACCATAAAACTGATTAAAGACACAATGCTGACAGCCTTAGGTCCGCAATCTTCCAGTGCAAACAAAAAATCAACGTAGCGGGTAACGGTTTTGCCGGTAATGAATTTTTGTAAGGCGGCTAAATTTTCTAAAGCAAATTTTAAACCCTTGTGGAATATGCGGTATAAATTTATACATTTGCCGCCGAATTTATCTAAAAAAGTTTCTTTTGAAGCGGCTTGAATATCATGATTGGGAGAAACCGCCAAAGCAAGTTCCAACATACGATTAAGCCCTGCCGGCATATCAGCGGCGGTAAATTTAATTTGGCGACCGGCAGCAATTTGTTTTAGCTCAAACAAAATCAGCAACAACGATGAATCCCATTTTCCGAGGTTGTCTGAAGTTATGTTAATTGCGGTAATTTCAGCTGACTTTGCAAGGCTTAACAGTTTTTGATTGTTTTTGAACTCAACAAAATCGCCTGATGCTGAAATATTCAGGGTTTTATTGTTGATGTTAAAATTAAGCGTTGCTTCCATATTTTCCTCATATACTTAAAGCATAATAAAACAAATAATCGCAATGTCAAAGAAAAACAAGCTTTTTAAGAACCGTAAATATGCAAAAAAAGGCTTACGGAGTATGTCGTAAGCCTTAAATAAATATTATCAAATTTTATAAATCGGCAATTACCGCCATGCTGATAATTTCATCAGGGTTTGTTACCATGCCGTTCATGCCTTCGCCACGCTTGATGGCGTCAACATATTCCATGCCTGAAGTAACTTCGCCCCAAACGGTGTATTGACCATTAAGCCACGGGCAGTCGGCAAAGCAAATAAAAAATTGACTGTCGGCGGAATCCGGATTCATTGCTCTTGCCATTGAAACCGTGCCGCGCTTGTGCGGTTTGCGGTTAAATTCGGCTTTCAGTTTTTGCCCGCTGCCGCCGGTTCCGGTTCCGAGCGGGCATCCGGTTTGCGCCATAAATCCGTCAATTACGCGGTGAAATTTTAAGCCGTTGTAAAAGCCTTTGCGCACAAGCTCTTTAATGCGTTTAACATGGTTCGGAGCCTCGTCCGGATACATCTCAATTACAACATCGCCGTTTTTAAGCTTTAAAACCAAAGCATTTTCAGCGTCTTTTACATTATACGAATGTTTAATTTTTTTAGAGCGAGTCGCGCTGATGCCGAGCTGCTTTTTTTCTTCTGCCGCTAAATTTTTGGTTTCAGACTTGCCCAAATTTTTAGTTTCAGATTTTTTAAGTAATTCTGCCATCATAAAATC
>CALETM010000299.1 GCA_937920765.1 uncultured Alphaproteobacteria bacterium
GTTTAAATCAGCCTGATGAAATTGACCGCGCGTCGTTAGAAGCCGATAAATCGCTTGATTTGCGCACTAAAGACCGTGCCCGCAAACTTATTTCTAAAATTGACGAGGCTCTTGACCGCATTGAAGACGGAACATATGGCTATTGTGAAGAAACCGGCGAACCGATTGGTTTGGAACGTCTTGAAGCTCGTCCGATTGCAACGCTTTCAATTGAAGCGCAGGAGCGTCATGAAAGAATGGAAAAAACTTACGACGACGAAGCCTAAACCATGCAGACAAAAGATTTTATTTTAGCTTCAGGGTCGCCGCAGCGTCGGCAGTTGTTGGAACAAATCGGCTATGCGCCGAAAAAGATTATTCCGGCCGATATTGATGAAAGCTGCAAAAAATATGAGCGCCCGCTGCCGTATGTGCGCCGTATGGCTCTTGAAAAAGCTAAAAAAGTGGCATCAGATAACCCGCATGAAAATGTTTTGGCGAGCGATACTATTGTTACTGCCGGTTTGCGGGTAATCCATAAGTCAAAAACACCGGAAGAGCAAGAGGCGGTAATGCGCCTTTTGTCGGGACGCAATCACAAGGTTATCAGCGCGGTGTGCTTAATTGATAAAAACGGCAAAATCAGCAGCCGCTGCGTTACCACGCGCATCAGTATGAAAAAATTATCTGAAGAAGAAATAAAAAGTTATGTCGCCGGCAAAGAATGGGTCGGCGTTTGCGGCTATAAAATTGAGGGCGAATTGGCCGGATTTGTAAAAAATATGGTCGGTTCGTATTCAGGGGTGGTTGGTTTGCCTTTGTATGAAACCAAAAATTTATTAACAGGAGCTGGAATCAAATGAAAGCAGATACTTTAGTTTATGAAAAAAACGGTGATGAAGCCCGCCTTGCGGCTTTAGACGACGCCAAAATGGTTGAAGTTGATATTTACAATGAAAACCGTGCCGGTGAGGGCAATGTTTACCTTGGTAAAATCACTCATAAATTGGAACTCGCTAACGGTCATACCGGCTTTTTGGTTGATATCGGCGATGGTGAAGAAGCCTTTATGAACGCTTATGAAAACGACCTCAAAGAAGTGAATATGAACGAGGGACAAAGCGTTGTTGTACAGGTTGTGCAGGAAAAACGCGCTGAAAAAGGAGCTAAAGTTTCGCGCAATATTCAAATTGTCGGCACAACCGTGGTTTATCGTCCGTTTTATATGGGGGTTGATGTTTCCTCTAAAATTGAAGATAAAGAATTGGCTAAAACCTACCGTTCTGCAGTATGGGAAAATATCACCGGTCAGGAAGGTTGGGCAATCCGCACCGCCGCGGTTGATTTTCCGGTTGAAGATGTGCTTGAAGAAATGGTTAAATTGCGCACCGTTTATGATAATATCCGCGTTAAAGCCCGCAGCGCATCGGCTCCGGCGCTGCTTTATGTGCGTGAAAATCCGCTGTTTGAGTATATGCGCCGCTACAAAGACACTTTGCAGACTGTGGTGGTTAATAATCATAATCTTGAACATGAGCTTGAAGCGGTTACCGCGCCGGATATGGTAAAATATGTTGCCAAACCGTTTGCCGAATACGGGCTTGAAGACCAGATTATTGAGGCTTTAAGCCGCAGTGTGGCATTACCGAGCGGCGGCAGAATCCATATTCAGGAAACCCGCGCTTGCGTTGCCATAGACGTTGACAGCGGCGATTTAAAAGCCGGTAGTGAGGTTTCGCGCTTAAATGATGAGGCTGCGGTTGAAATTGCCCGTCAGATTCGCCTGAAGAATCTTTCCGGTAAAATTGTAATTGATTTTGCCGGTTCTTCAGAATATCGGTTTATGAAATCGGTAATTGACATTTTGCAGTCAGAGCTTGCCGATGACCCGTGCCGCGCTCGCGTTTTAGGTTTAAGCCGAGGCGGTAATGTTGAGGTTGTTCGTCAGCGCCGCCGTCCGTCATTGCTTGATGTTTACACTGAAGAATGCCCAACTTGCGAAGGTACGGGCAGGGTTGAAAAGTAATGGTTAAGCCGCATAAATGCCCTATTTGCGGACAAGAAACGTCAGATGAAAAATATCGCCCGTTTTGCTCCAAACATTGCGCCGATATTGACTTAGGACGTTGGTTTAACGGCAGTTACAGTGTGCCTGCAAGCGAACTTGACGAGCAAGATTATGAAGAGCTTGAGCAAGAGCTTAACAAACATCAAGAAGATGAAGAATAATAAAAATCCACCGACGTATGTCGGTGGATTTTTTAAAGGTAAATAGAGCAAGTAAAATAGCAATTATAACCTCATCTGATAATAAAAAGAGCAGGTGTCTTTATCTTCACAAACAGTGCAATAATTTTCCATTTCCGCAACGGTTAAATCTTTAAGACACTTGCGGTCAGATTCGCAATAAGCATCTCCCCATACCGAATTAGCCACGCCGGCAGCTTCTCCTTTAACGGTTTGAAACTTGGTTCGCCAAAGTTGGCCTCTTTGGGCTTTGGCGATAGTGAATAAATTTATGCATGATTCTTTTTGCCCTTTGTTAATATATAACACAAACTCAAAATAATAAGCACTGCCGCCGGTATAGTAATTTTTTAAGCCAACAGCATTACCAAATATATCATATACAACGTTATTTTGGTTTTCTCGTATCATTTCTTTAGGAATAACATCAAGTTTGGTAAGTAGCGGTATCATATTGTCGGAAATGGTTGTTTTTGAGCGCTTAAACTCGTCTAAATTAATGTTTACATAATCTAAAATAGAGCTGATTTGCTCCGCCTGCTTGTTGAGCTTGTATTTCATCATTGCCTTGGAGTAACCGGCAATCGCCCCGACGGAAAGAACGCCGATAATCGCTAAAACGCCAAGCATTTCTACCATAGACCGACCACGGCAGGCGGCGTCTGTCCTTATACTGTCACACTCCGGCTTGACCGGAGTGTCCAGGTGGAACAAATTTGCTACTTTGTTTGACCTGGATATTCGGGTCAAGCCCGAATATGACAATGTGTGATGTAGAACGCGGCTGAAATATGATTGCATCATCAAAAATCTCCTCAAATTGTTGTATGTGAGAAGATTTTACTCCGCGTTTTTTTTTGCAATATTTACGAGTCCGTGCTGTGTATAAGTTGTGTTTTTGAAAAGTTTTGACAAAATGGGGAATATGATGTATAAA
>CALETM010000300.1 GCA_937920765.1 uncultured Alphaproteobacteria bacterium
TTCGCTTGCCGGCGCGACAATGGGTCCTGCCGGTGTGGCGATGGTGGCAACGGCCTCTTTTGCCAACACCTCATGGAATTACTTCAAAGATTATAAAAAGGCCCGCAACGACGCCATGGTTAAAGGCGAAAAGCCCGATAACTTGTGGAATTATATGAAAAAGAATAAACTCAAAACCGCCGGCGTATTTATGGGCGCCGCAACCGTTGCCATCGGCATCGGCGGATTGGGTGCCAACGCCGCCGTTCATGCTGCCCGTGCCGGCAGCGGTATGGCTTTAGCGGCCGCAGGCGCCGTTAATCAAGGCGCAAACGCATATAAAAACACTAAAGGCAGCAAAGGACAAAAGCTTTGGGCGGCAACTAAAGCCATTGCCGTTTCAGGCGCTGCTTTTGCCGCCGCCGTTTGGGTAGGTAAAGAAGTAAACGGTATTGCCAATGAAGCTTACGCCAACAACTCAAACCCAACGCCGCCAACTCCTGTTAATGACAGTTTGCAAGTTGATAACAATATTAATGTTGCCGATTCGGTAAATGTTACTGAACCTGTTCAGGTTGCCGATAGCGTTAATACCGCCGCCGCGGCTCAGCCGGAAATCGCTCCTGAGCAACCGGCAATAGCTCCGGAACAGCCGCAAATTTCCGAACCGGCTGCGGAACCTCACGCACCTCAAGGCGTGTTAGCTCCTGAAGCCGAGCAAGAACAGCCCCAAGAAGTTACAGACTGGAATCAAAAAATTCAAGACGAACTCCACCAAGGCCTGAACATTGATAATCAGCAGCCTGACGGACCGGAAGTTCCGCTGCGTCCTGATGAAAACACTGCGGCTTCAGCACCGGCTTCTTCTGAAAATGCCGGTAACGATGCCTCCGCTCCGGCTGACGCGGTTGCTATTGATGTCAACAACTTAACCGATGAACAAGCCCATGACATCAAAATGTTATTCTTACGCGACCCGCGTGAAGCCAACGCCATTTTAGGCCAGCAAGGCAATGACTGGATGAACTCGCGCGAGCTGCAAGAATCGTGGGATAACGGCAATATTACTCCGGAACAAAAAGCCGAATTGGTAAAATTTGCCGGTGAACGTTTTGATGAGCGCGGCAACTTTGTCGGTCAAGACGCTGAACAAATGGAAGCTGCCGCCAAAGCATACAGCGCCGCTCATAACGCTGCCGCCAATAATGCTACGCCAACTGAACCTGCGGCGCAAACAGCTGAAGGCAGCACCCGCAACAATGAACCGTTACCTGAAATGAGCGCTATTACCGCCAAAGCTGAAACCATGGAGCAAAATGGTTTAGCCGCAAAAGCCGAAAATCCCGAGCAGCAAAAAGAATCTGATTTTGAAATCAAAAAAATCAAAATCAATGATGACGGCACTGCCAAAATTGTCGGCACTGAAAACGGAAGCCGCACCACTATAAAAACAGATGCCGCAAACCTTGATGAATCTTTGCAAGGATATGACAAGCTCAAATTCCATAACAACGGCGATATCAGTGTAAACGAAACCCGCGGCGATATGAAAGTTTCATATACCGTAAGCGAAGATGGCAAAATCACTAACGGCAATGTTGGCGGCACTACTTTTGAAGAAGCCAAAATAATTGATAAAAACGGCAATGTTGACACTTCTGAACCGATTAAGCATCATGATCAACTGGTTGCCGGCAAAGAGGCTACCGAAAGCACCATTGACAAGCTTAAAAATTTAAGCGGACGCGGTGTCGGCGGTTCTCACAATGTCAATACCGATAAACCGGCCGTAACTAAAGTTGTTTTAAATAATAACAACAATACCCGCGGCTGATTATCCGATAACTAACCTAAAAACGCCTTTGAAATTTTTCAAAGGCGTTTTTGTATACAACTTACAGAGTAAAGCCGAAAACGAGTCGTTACAACTTATGCACAGCACGGACTCGTAAATATTGCAAAAAAAAAACGCGAGCTAAAATCTTCTCAAAACTAACTTTTTGAGAGGATTTTAGATGATACAATCATATTTCAGCCGCTTTTTACGCCACACATCGTCACACTCCGATGTAAAAGAGGTGTTCACCTCTTCCTTGTCACTCTCCGACTTGATCGGAGAGTCCAGGTCAAACCAAGTAGCTAATTTGTCC
>CALETM010000301.1 GCA_937920765.1 uncultured Alphaproteobacteria bacterium
TCGTCGGCAGCGTCAGATGTGTATAAGAGACAGATTTAAATCATCTTTGATTAAAGCCTTTGCATCAACCTGCGGCCATTTTTCATTAAATACTGATGACGTGTGCCCGATATATTCCCACAATTCTTCAGCCATGTGAGGTGCAAACGGAGCAAGCATTATAACATATGTTTCCATACAGTCTTTAAGTAAATCACGGTTAATTACATTGACTTTCAAATAGTCAGAAATCGCATTTGTGTATTCCATTAAACGAGCAATTGCCGTATTAAATTGAAACTTATCAATATCTTTTGAAATATTGTCTAATGCAAAGTTTTTGGCATAAAGCAATTCTTTATCTTGTTGAGACAATTCTTGCTCTGTACTATCTGCAGATATACTTTCTTTATATGCATTAAACATATTTTCTATTCTTGCAAAAAATTTGGCTATTCCTTCAATACCGCTATCACTCCAAGGACCGCCAAGTGTATAAGAAAAAGCAAATTCAATATACATTCTGAAAATATCCGAACCGTATTTGTTGATATAATCATCAGGACAAATCGTATTACCTTTAGATTTGCTCATTTTCATACCATCAGGACCTAAGATTAATCCTTGATGAATTAATGATAAAAATGGCTCATCAAAATCCAAACAACCCAAATCTCTTAAAACTTTAGTAAAAAATCTGGCATACAATAAGTGCATGGTGGCATGCTCTTGCCCACCGATATATTTATCAACCGGCAAAATTGCATCAATTTTCTTTTTATCAAAAATTTCTTTAGAATTATGATTATCCGGATAGCGTAAAAAATACCATGAAGAATCAACAAATGTATCCATAGTATCAGCTTCTCGTAAAGCTTTACCACCGCAAATCGGACAAGTAGTGTGCATAAATTCATCGCAACACTTTAACGGAGAATCACCGGTAGGCGTAAATTCAACATTCATTGGTAAACGAACCGGCAACTGCTCTTCAGGAACAGGAACTTCACCGCATTTTTCACAATAAATCATTGGAATAGGTGTTCCCCAATAGCGTTGACGCGAAACTAACCAGTCTCGCAAACGGTACATTGCCGTTAATTTACCTTTTCCTATTGTTTCCAAATCAGATACTATAGCCTTAATTGCTTCAGCAGAATCTAACCCATTATATTTACCGCTGTTAATCAATATACCATGTTCACAAAACGGCATTTCCACATTATCAGAATTTTTATCAGTGATAACCTGATGAACCGGAAGATTATAATTTTTAGCAAAATCATAATCGCGTTCATCATGCGCCGGAACAGCCATAACAAAACCCGTTCCATAACTTGCAATTACATAATCTGCTACCCAAACCGGAACTTGTTTACCGTTAATCGGATTTATGGCATAAGCTCCCGTAAACACACCAGTCCTTTGCCTATCGGTCAACATGCGTTCAATTTCTGTAATTTTCGCCGCATTTTCAAGATACTTTTTAACCTCTTCTTTATGCTCGCTATATGTTACCTCCATAACACTTTCATGTTCAGGAGCCAAAACCACATATGACAAGCCGCATAAAGTATCCGCTCTTGAAGTAAACGCGTCTAATGTAATGACTTTTCCCGATTCGGTTTTAATATCAAATGATATTAATGCGCCTTCAGATTTTCCTATCCAGTTTTTCTGAATTTTTTTGGTTTTTTCAGGCCAATCCAAAGCATCTATGCCATTTAAGAGCTCTTCCGCATAATCTGTAATCTTAAAAAACCACTGGTTCATTTTTTTCTGATATACTTCTGAGCCGCATCTGTCGCATTTGCCATTTACAACCTGCTCATTAGCCAAAACCGTATTACATTTCGGACACCAATTCACAGGAGCATCTTTACGATAAGCAAGCCCCTTTTTATACATTTGCAAAAATATCCATTGCGTCCATTTATAATATTCTTCATCACAAGTGTTTAAAGTATATTCCCAATTAAATGTTGCGCCAATCTTTTTTAATTGATTAGTCATGGTTTGAATATTTTTTCGTGTAGAAATATCAGGATGTATGCCGGTTTTAATTGCGTAATTTTCTGCCGGAAGACCGAACGCGTCAAACCCTTGCGGATGAAAAACATTATAACCGTTCATTCGCTTAAAACGCGCCCAAGTATCCGGAGCCGCATAATTATACCAATGTCCCAAGTGTAAATTTGCACCTGATGGATATGAAAACATTTCCAAACAATAT
>CALETM010000302.1 GCA_937920765.1 uncultured Alphaproteobacteria bacterium
TCAACGACTGATTTTAGAACTCACCCCGTGATTAAAAAAATCACGGGGTGTTTTTTTATCAATAACAAAAACTGCTGATATTAAAGAGCTTACTCTTTACATCGGCAGTTTTTTATGGCAATAATACAAAAAAAATAAAACAAACCACCATTTGAAAAGCTATGACTAATATTAAACTCAAAATTAAAAATCTTATTTTTCTAATCAAAAACAAATTCTTGGCTTTTACTGCATTTATTTGGAGTTTTACCAAAGTAACCGCCGCTTTTTACACCATAATCTGCATGGTTTTTATTTTTGAATCTTTGCGCGAATGGACAACTTATTACATACTTTCCAACGCATCATTATACGGCTTAATTTTATCTGCCTTATTGGCTTTAGCTCTAATGTGCCTGCCGCAAAATAAATGGCGCCATCTGTTTTTTGTTATTATCGGGCTGCCGTTATTTATTTTCAACTTGCTTGAAATTGAGCATTACCTTATGTTTGGCGAACGCGTAAGCTACGCTTCAACCGTTACTCTGATTAACACCGACCCGCGCATTGCCGGTCAATTTGTCGGCGACAACTTAAATTTCAAAACCTTATTCGGTATTATATTGTGTGCCGCGCCCTTATTGTGGCTGATGATAATCAATATTCCGTATCACTTTTATTTAACGCTCAAAAAAGGAACCGAAAATATTAAATTATACGCCGTTTTTCCGGTAGCGGCAATTTTGGCCATCATCGGGCTTATTGTGCACAATCACTATCAAGATCTTCCGCAATATGACTATAATATGATAGACGCATACTCCGATGTTAAAGATTTTGCCGAACGCAGCCAAAAAATGCAAGATTTTGATTTGTCCGATATCAAAACCGATTTATCGGAAACTCCGCAAGTTCATGTTATTGTTATCGGCGAAAGCGCTTATCGTCCTGAAATGTCAATTTACGGCGGCGCCATTAAAACCACTCCGTTTGCCGACAGCATTAAAGATAAGCTTTATATTTTTGATAACGTTACCAGCCCGTCGGCACAAACCGCCATGGTGCTTGAAAAGCTGCTGACTTTATCGGAAGAAAACCGCGACCGCAACAAAACCTGGGAAGAACCGGGGCTGATTGATTTTTATAATGCCGCCGGCTTTGAAACCTACTGGATTTCAGCCCACTCCATGTACGGCCTGTTTGATAACTATGCGCACTTGTTGCAGCGGGTTAAACACCGCACTTTCATCAATCAATTAAAAAAATGGAACAACGGGTTTTCCGAATATAAACTTGATGAAGAATTACTCCCTGAGCTTGATAAAGCTCTTGCCGATAAAGCTCCCCGCAAAGTAATTTTCTTACACTTGATGGGCTCGCACCGCCTATATGAAGACCGCTATCCCAAAGATTATCAAAAAGATAATCCTGACTTTAAGTTAAACGATGACGATATCGACAGTCGCTACATCACTTATGTAAAAAGCTTGCATTATACCGACTATATGCTTTCTGAAATTTTCAAGCGGGTAAATCAAGATAAAACGGCCTCGTCATTTATTTTATATTTATCCGACCACGCCGAGAGTGTTTCCAAATATGGCGACAACTACCGCCACGCCGATTCGGCACAAGACCCGCGCAGCCTTGAAATTCCGTTTATTTTATGGCTTTCGGACACATATAAAAATGAAAACGCCGAATTTACGGCAAACTTTGCCGATTACATTAATCGTCCGTATGAAACTAATTGGGCTATCAATTCTTTCTTGGAATTATCGCGGATTTCACACCCGAAAATAAATTATCAAAAGAGCATTTTCAGTCCTGATTTTATGCCTAAAAAGCAACGCCGATTTGAAGAATGGCAGGCTATCAAAGCCCAACAAATGTAATTTGCTCCCACATTTTAATTGCCGCTTAAAAAACAACTTATGCACAGCACGGACTCGTAAATATT
>CALETM010000303.1 GCA_937920765.1 uncultured Alphaproteobacteria bacterium
CGGCAGCGTCAGATGTGTATAAGAGACAGATATAAACAATACCGCGTTGAGCCTTCTCAATATCATAGTCAGCGGCTTGCACTAATTTCAAGATAATGTTTTCAACATCTTCGCCTACATAACCGGCTTCAGTTAAAGTAGTTGCATCGGCAATTGCGAACGGCACGTCCAAAATTTTAGCCAAAGTTTGGGCAAGTAAAGTTTTACCCGAACCGGTGGAACCGATAAGAATAACGTTTGATTTTGCAACATCAACATCTTTATGTTCTTTTTGGCAGTTAAGACGTTTATAGTGATTATAAACCGCTACCGACAAAACCTTTTTTGCATAATCTTGCCCGATAACATACTGATCCAAAAATTCTCTGATTTTGGAAGGAGTGGGTAAATTTTCAGAAAAACTGCCGCTTACCGTGCCTTTTTCCTCTTCTTTGTGCATTTCATCAGCAACAATATTAATGCAAACATCAATACATTCGTTGCAAATATAAACTCCGCGTCCGGCAATAAGCTTTTTTACTTCGTTTTGGCTTTTGCCGCAAAACGAACAATGTAAAGTCTGATTATCATCTGTTGTTGTATCGCTCATAGCATCTCCTATTTCAAAATTTCATGCCGGTTAAGCACAATTTCATCAATCAAGCCAAAAGCTTTTGCCTCTTCGGGAGTCATAAAATTATCTCTGTCCATGGCTTTTTCAATAACTTTAATCGGCTGACCGGTATTTTCGGCATAAATCTGGTTTAAGCGCTTTCTTAAATCTAAAATCAATTTAGCCTGAATTTCAATATCAGAAGCCTGACCTTGCGTTCCGCCGGAAGGCTGATGAATCATAATCTGTGAGTGCGGCAATGAAAATCTTTTGCCTTTAGCGCCGCCGGCAAGCAAAAATGAACCCATGGAACAGGCCTGTCCCATACACAAAGTGGCAACATCACATGAAATATAGCGCATAGTATCATACATAGCCATGCCCGAAGTTACCACTCCGCCGGGGGAATTAATATATAAGTAAATGTCTTTTTTCGGATTTTCCGATTCCAAAAACAACAATTGAGCACATACAAGTGCCGAAACCTCATCATTAACCTGTCCGGTTAAAAAGATAATTCTCTCTTTTAACAGGCGTGAAAATATATCAAAAGAACGCTCTCCTTTTGATGTTTGTTCAATAACCATCGGTACCAATGTGTTATCAAAAACTTCTAATGCACTTTTGCTCATAAAATTACCTCAAAAAAATTACAAAATCTTAATAATTATTAATTACATTTATTCAACAAATTGTAAACAAAAATCGTAAAGCGCAAAAAAAATAGTATTTTTTCTGGTTTACATATAGCATAATTTTTGTTACACTTCAAACTATGTTGGTTTAAAGGAGAATATTTTAATGTTTGCCCCCAAAAGCTTTAAAAAGCTGCCTGCCACGGCAAGGGAAGTTTATCTCAACAAGCTCAAACTTGATGAGCTTGCAATGTACAATCCTTTTGAAACCACCTTTTTAAACGGTCTGCAAGTTTTGAGCCACCCCGAGTTTGAAGATTTTTACCGCGTGCTTAACTCATTAAGAGTAATGGACGATAACGGAATGTATCAACCGCGGCAAACTGAAGATTTGAAAAAAGACATCATTAAAACTTCTCGTCAAGAAACTTTTATTGAGCTTTTATATAACACCGAAACTCCGGATAAAGATTTGTATCTTGAAACGTTAAAAGAAAAATTGATGATAAATTTAGTCAATTTGCTGATTGATCCTGAAATTCCGACTGACCGCAATTTAAGCGGCCCTGAAATTTACCAAGTAAAAGAAACATTTAAACAAATGTTGGCTTCCGCATAATAAGCATATTTCCAACTATAAAAATTCTATTCCACACCTGAGTGACGGCAGAACGCCGACGGGGTGGCTTTACAACTTATGCACAGCACTGACTCGTAAATATTGCAAAAAAAAACGCGAGCTAAAATCTTCTCAAAACCAACTTTTTGAGGAGATTTTAG
>CALETM010000304.1 GCA_937920765.1 uncultured Alphaproteobacteria bacterium
CGTCGGCAGCGTCAGATGTGTATAAGAGACAGATCCATAGCCATAATTTTCTCCTTCAATTATTTATAAATATACCACAGTTTGCTTAATTAATATTTAACTTATTGCAATTCGTCATATATTTCTTTGCCCGCCCGCTTTAATATATTATACACACGCCGATTTTTAGCATCTTTGTTGCGGCTATTGCTCAATTTGGCAAGCATTTTTGCAAGTTTTTTATTAAAACGTTCGTCTTGCCGCAGTTTTTCAACATTTTTAACATCTTCCTCATCGTCTATTTTATAATCGGAAACCGCCTTAATTGTTGCCAAATAAGCCGCGTCATTCTGTGATGTAAACTGCGCCTCTGCCGAACTGGCCGTAACGCTTAACAAAACTAAAATTACAAAAAACAGCAAATTTTTCATGTTTTCTCCTTGACCTGCTTTATAAATATGATTTACTATAATATAAATTTCAACTTTAGGAAAGACTTATTTCATGAAAAAGACTTTATGGGTTTTATTAGACAGCCGCACCGGCAGTGTCGGACAAGCACGCGGCGTGGTTCAACAACTTAATCCTGAAAATTATGACATTTCCGAAAAAATTTTGGAATATACCAAACTTTCGGGATTGCCCAATTTTTTACGCGGTAAAACCCTTATAGGACTTTCACCCGAAAGCAAAAAGCAAATTGCCGCGCCGTTTCCGGATATGGTTCTTTCCACCAGCCGCCGCACGGTTCCGGTTGCCCGTTTCATCAAAAAGCAAAACCGCGCCACTAAACTTATTCAGCTTATGCACCCCGGTCGTACCGGCTTAAAAGAATTTGATTTAGCGCTTGTTCCCGAGCATGATAAAAACAAAGTATCATACCCGAACATCAAATACATTGTCGGCGCTCCGCACCGTATGACTCCTAAAGCCTTAAACGATGCCGAACAAGTTTGGGCTCCGCGCTTTGCCGACCTTCCCAAGCCTTTAACCGCCGTTGTGGTCGGCGGCGCCATTAAAGGTAAAGAATTTTCACTTGAAAACGCAGCCGAACTTGGCAAAAAAATCAAAGAGTTAAAGCAAAAAATCGGCGGTTCCGTTTTAATTACCACTTCACGCCGCACCGGCGCCAAAGCCGAAAAAACCATTATGGACGCCATTGCCGGCATTCCCGCATATACTTTTTTGTGGGGCGATAAAAAAGAAAACCCGTATGTGGGATATTTAGCTTGCGCCGACAATATTGTCGTTACCGGCGATTCGGTTTCAATGTGCTGCGAAGCCTGCGGCACCGGCAAACCGGTATTTGTATTTACCGGACGTCATTGGCTCACCCGCAAGCATATTCGCTTTATTGCTTCATTATATAAAAACGGTTACGCCGCCGCATTAAAGAGCTATAACCTTAACTTTAAGCCTAAAGCTCGTTTAAACGCCGCCGTTGACGCCGCCAAATATATTGATGAACTTTAATTTATATTCGTCCAAAATTTATGCGCGGGTCAACCAGCGAATAAGTAATGTCGCTAACAAGCTTTAATACCAACCCCATTAAAGCAAAGATATAAAGTGTACCGAAAATGACCGGATAATCTCTGGTCATTATCGCTTCATATCCAAGCAAGCCAAGCCCGTTTAATGAAAAAACAACTTCAATTAACAATGCGCCGGTAAACAGCATTTTAATCAACAATGACGGAAATCCGGCAATAATAATCAGCATTGCGTTTCTAAACACATGCTTATACAAAATTTGATTTTCGCTTAATCCTTTGGCGCGCGCGGTTAAAACATATTGTTTGCTGATTTCATCTAAAAACGAGTTTTTAGTAAGCATGGTAAGCGATGCAAACCCGCCGATAACCACCGAAATAACCGGCAGAGTAATATGCCAAAAATAATCGCCGATTTTGGCATACCATGAAAGCTCGCTCCAATTATCCGAGGTCAGCCCCCTTAGCGGAAACCATTGCAGATAAACTCCGCCGGCAAAAAATACAATTAAAAAAACCGCAAACAAAAACACCGGCACCGCCGAACCGAAAATAACTGCAAACGAGGTAACCGTATCAAAACGGCTGCTGTCGCAAACCGCCTTTTTAATCCCCAACGGTATTGAAATTAAATAAATAATCAGCGTTGACCACAGTCCAAGCGAAACCGATACCGGCATACGTTCAACAATCAGCCTCCCGACGCTTTTATCCTGATAATAACTGCGCCCGAAATCAAACATTGCATATTCTTTAACCATTTTGGCAAAGCGCGCATACCACGGCTTATCGAACCCAAATTGTTTTTCAAGCTCAATCACCAAATCTTCAGGCACGCCTTGCGCTCCCTGATACTTCTGCGATGTGTGAATATTTTGTTGCTGCATACTTGCCGATGTAAATTGAGCTTTGCTGTCAACATTCATACCCTGATATTTTGCCAGCATATATTCAACCGGCCCGCCGGGGGCAAGTTGAATAATCATAAAATTAACCGTCAAAATGCCGAGCAGAGTCAGCGGAATCAGCAACAGTCTTTTTATAATATAGTTTTTCATTTTTCCTCCGCCTGCTTTATCCACCATGTAAACGGCAAATATCCTGTTTTAACTTTAGTTTCAGGTATACCAAACTTGTTGCGGTATCCAACCCGATTATAACGCGAATACCACTGAAAACTTAAATAATGCTCCGAGAGTAAAACCCTGTCCAAAGCTCTGACATACGCTTCATAATCATCTTTATTATGTGTTTTAACCAATTTATCAATCAGTTCGTCCACCACTTGGTTTTGAATACCGATAATATTATAACTTCCTTTGTTATCAGCAGCATTGCTGCCAAACATCTCGCGCAATTCCGTCCCCGGCATTGCCCCCATGCGATATGACATTATCGCCATATCATAATCAAAATTATCCATGCGATTCTTAAAAACATTAACTTCTAAAGTTCTAAAATCAGCATCAATGCCTATTTTACGCAAATTAGCCAAAAACGGCAACATCACACGGGTAAAGCTCGAGCCGTTAGCCGCATTGCTGAGTACGGTAAATCGCAGCGGTTCGCCGGTGGAAAGATTCGTCATTTTGCCGTCCTTAAAATTATATCCGGCCTCTTTCAACAACTTAACCGCCTTGCGTAAATTAGCTCTCAGCTTTTGCGGCGATGAATTATCCGGCAAAGTAAACGGCGTGGTAAAAATTTTATCGTCAATTTTACCGCGGTACTTTTCTAAAATTGCTTTTTCTTTACCGACAGGAATCCCGGTTGCTTCCAGCCCCGTATTGGTAAAATAGCTGTACAAACGCTGATACTGATTATAAAACAGCTTTTCATTCGCCCATTCAAAATTAAACGCCAAATCCACAGCCTCGCGCACCCGCCTATCCTTAAACTGCGGGCGTCTGATATTAAAAGCAAAGTGCTGTAAAACGGCCGGATTATTATGTCCAAAACTCTTTTTAATTACTGCTCCGCTTTTAACTTGCTCATTATTATATCCGGTTGCCCAAATTTTAGCAATATATTCTTCCCGCACATCAATATTGCCGGCAAACAGCGCTTGCAAAGTTACGGTCGTATCCTGATAATAATCAATCCTGATTTCATCAAAGTTATAAAATCCGCGCCGCACCGGAAGGTTATTGCCCCAATAATCGCGGTTGCGCTCCAACACAATATATTTGCCCACCTCAAACGCTTTAATTTTATACGGCCCGTTGCCAAGCGGAATTTGTAGCGATGGTTTGGCAAAATCTCTGTTTGCCCAATCTTTGGCGGAAAAAACTTTTAACTGCGTTAAAATCAGCGGCAGCTCGCGGTTTTGTGAATCCGGCTTAAACCAAAACCGCACATGAAGGTTGCTAACTTTTTCAACCTTTTCAACATCGCCGTAATAAACTTTATAAATCGGCGCTCCTTGTTCGGTTAAGGCTTTAAAACTGAATATCACATCATCAGCCGTAACCGGCAAACCATCGGCAAAACGGGCGTTTTCATTTAAAATAAAGCCGATATAAGAGTTATTTTTCGGCAGTTCAAACTCTTTAGCAAGCAGCGGATATGCCGTTGCAATATCGTCAACCGGAGTATACCCCAAGCTGTCCCAAATTAAATCGGCAACCGTACCGGAAGCCGAGCCCTTAAAAATAAACGGGTTAAAATTATCAAATCCGCCGTATTCGGGCATAACGATTCTGCCGCCCTGCGGAGCATCGGGATTAACATATTCAAAATGCTGAAAATCATCGGCATATTTTGCCTTGCCGTATAACGCCAAATGCCTTACACCGGCACACGCCGAACCGGCAAAAAGCACAACCAATGCCAAGCTTGCGGCAACTATTTTATTTTTTGTAATTGTCTTCATTAATCCAGCCGCCAAACGGATATGCAAAGTCCTGCTCTTTACCTTTACGGTCATCTGTTTTAACCTCCGGCACAGCGCGGCTTTGCTCATCAATTATAATTTTCGGCATGGTGGAAACGTCTTCAACCGTAGGGGCTGCGGATAAAACAGAATCATTTTCAACTTTATCAGGTTCGGGAGCCGAAAAACGCGGTTCGCTGCGTTCAGAAACACGTGAATAATCTTCCTGCGTATAGATTTTATGTGTTTCTTCCGGCGTGCTCATACTTTTTTGCAAAGCGGCAAAAAATTCATTATCATCTGAAATTTGTTCCTCTGCCGGCGCTTTAGCCGCGCGCTTTTTAAACGGATTTAAGCGGCTTAAAAATGAAGTTTTTTCTTCTTCAATTTTCGGTTCTTCCATAGTGGCTATTCTGGGCGAAACAACATATTCAGGAGCCGAAGCTGCAATTTCTTCAGCCGGCTGTTCCGGTGCATCTAACGCATCAACCACCGGCGCTAACAATGAATAAACTTTTCCCATTACTCCGGTTTCAATAATAGTAATAAACACTCTATCCCTATCGTGTTTTTCCAACAGCAAGCTCAAATTTTGATAGCGGGCGCAAAATTCCAGCAAAGTACCCTTAAATACCGAATCTTTACGGGCTTTTTCCGCCAAATACGAACTGAAATCGTCATAATTTTTAGCGGCTTCGACCAATGTTTTGGCAATAATCCAACGCTCGCCGTTTTTAACCCTGTTCCACAACTGCTCCAGTTGCACCGACGAAACAGCATTGCAGCGCTGAACAATATCTGCCAAAATTTCGTTCATATCGGCAACAAAAATATCAAATTTATTAATTACAAAGCCGTCTTTAATTTCATGCTCGGCATCAAGCATAACTCTGACCACCAAATCAGTATAATCCTGATTTTTTTTCATCTGATTAAACAACTGCGTCAAACGCGAATCAATTCCGCGAGTACGGAAATATTGGTTTATAAAACCAAACACCTGCCAAACAATCCATACCGGCAAAACCGTTAAACCGGCATACATTGCCATAGTGGCGGCATTAACCGAGTTTAAGTCAACCCCTGCCAACAAACCGTGGATATACAACAAGGCATAAACCAGCCACAACAACGATGAAAAAACGGTTATAAAAAACAAAACGGTCAACAAATTATCAACTCCGCAATTAATTATTTTTTCCTCATAGTACTGTCTCTTATACA
>CALETM010000305.1 GCA_937920765.1 uncultured Alphaproteobacteria bacterium
ATTTACGAGTCCGTGCTGTGCATAAGTTGTATTTAATATGCAAAAGTGATAATCAGCGCAAAGGCAAACACCAGCAAAACTATCCAATGCCAAATTTTCATAGCTTTTCCCCTCAAACATAACTGCAATACAGATTATGTAATCAGGGTTATGAATTTTACAAGTTATACTTTTTTAAGATAAGTTCCCATAATTTTTTTGCGCCCGTATTTGTCAAAAAACACTTCGCATTTTTGCCCGTCCACACTTAAAATTTTGCCGTAGCCGAACGAGGCGTGATATACGCGCTGACCTTTCAGGCTGTCGGAAGATGACGCGTAGTCATCAGCAGGCTCATAGCTGTATTCGTGCTCGCTGTATTCAGCATAATCTGTGGTTTGGCTATGTTTGCTGGCTTTTTTATAATCATTATTCGGTTTGCGTCGATAACTGCTGAAATTTTGATAGCCGCCGCTGTAATAACGATTTGCATTGTTGCTGATTGCCAAACAATCAGATGGCAACTCGTTAAAAAAGCGCGACGGCGTGTTGTTTTGCCATTGTCCGTAAATGCGACGAGTAAAGGCGGTTAAAATATAAAGCTTTTCGCGGGCGCGAGTAATGGCAACATAGGCTAAACGGCGCTCTTCTTCCAGTGCGTTTTTGCCGCCCTCATCAAGTGCGCGTTGGTGCGGAAATAAACCTTCTTCCCATCCCGGTAAAAACACTACCTTAAATTCAAGACCTTTGGCGGAGTGCAGTGTAATTAACAGCACTTTGTTAGAATCAACGGCGCTGTCGTTATCCATAACTAAACTTACATGCTCTAAAAATTCAGCCAGAGTGGGGTAATTATCGGTATCACC
This sequence comes from uncultured Alphaproteobacteria bacterium, assembly GCA_937920765.1. Taxonomy (GTDB): domain Bacteria; phylum Pseudomonadota; class Alphaproteobacteria; order RF32; family CAG-239; genus CAAFZY01. The sequence continues at coordinate 846 of CALETM010000305.1, forward strand.
CATTACGCCGACCAATTCTTTTAAGTTTTCAATACGTCCGGGGGCTTCAGCCGATTTATCATTTTTAAGCATGTCCAAGTAACCGGAATCGTCTAGGACCTGTGCGGCTAAGTCATCAGGGCTGACAATTTGCGCGGCTTTTTGCCATTCTTTGAAGTGTTCCGTTAGCTCTGTCAGGGCGGTTTTGCTTTTGCCGGTAATCAAGCCGTTTTCAAGCATTTCATTAACGGCGTCAAACATGGAAATATGGTGTTCGCGAGCGTAATCCTGAAATTTTTCAACGCTTTTGGCGCCGATGCCGCGCGCCGGCTTGTTAATAATGCGTTCAAAAGCCAAATCGTCGGCCGGTTGTAAAATTACTCTGAAATAAGCAAGCAAATCGCGCACTTCCTGCCGTTCATAGAATTTGGGGCCGCCGATAACCTGATAAGGTATGGCTTCGGCAATAAATTTTTCTTCAAACTCGCGGGTTTGAAAAGCCGTGCGCACCAGAACCGCCATATCGGAATATTGATAGCCGGAACGTTTTAAGTTTTCAATTTCATCAGCCACATATTTGGCTTCTTCTTCGCCGTTGTAGGTGCTTATAACTTTAATTTTTTCATTCGGACAACGGTTGGCGGGGGAGTTTTCCGCCACTTTGAGGGTTTTGCCGAGTCTTGCCTCGTTGTGTCCGATTAAGTTGGAGGCGGCTCTTAAAATATTGCCGGTGGAACGGTAATTGCGTTCAAGGCGGATAATTTTGGCGTTGCTGAAATCTTTTTCAAAGCGCAAAATATTTTCAACTTCGGCGCCTCGCCATGAATAAATGGATTGATCATCATCGCCCACGCAGCATAAATTATGATGAATTTGTGAAAGCAGACGCAAAAACATATATTGCGTAACGTTGGTGTCTTGATACTCATCAACCATAATGTATTTGAACTGATTTTGATATTTTTTTACAACCTCTTGGTTTTCAAGCAAAATTTTGAGGGTGTAAAGCAAAATATCGCCAAAATCAACGCAGTTAAGCTCAAGCATACGCGCCTGATATTTTTGATAAACCATTAAAGTGATGTTGTCTTTGTTATCGGCGGCAACTTTATCTACCGGCAGATTTTTATCTTTCCAACGCTGAATTTTATCTACAAATGCTTGCGGCGGATACTTTTTTTCATCAATGCCTTCGGCTTCAAGAATTTGCTTAATCAACCGTCGTTGGTCGTCCTCACCCAAAATGGTAAAATTAGATTTTAAGCCGGCAAGTTCGGCATGCGAACGCAAAATTTTTACGCAAATGCTGTGGAATGTGCCAAGCCAAACCGAATCGGCAACTCCGCCAATCATTTCCTGCACGCGGTTTTTCATTTCTTTGGCGGCGCGGTTGGTAAAGGTGACAACCAGACAATTCCATGGCTCGGCCTTCATGGTGGCTAAAATGTATGCCAAGCGTGTGGTTAAAACTTTGGTTTTGCCGGTTCCGGCGCCAGATAGCACCAAGAGCGGGCCTTCGGTGGTTTCAACCGCTTGCCGCTGTTCCGGATTTAAGGTGTTCAGCCACGCATATTCAGGACGCAGAGCGCTGATATTGTCATAATCTTGAGCGGCGGAATCTTCCAAATCAAAAATGTTGTTCATGGTGCATTACTTCTTGTTTTTTTAACCGATTAGCCATATATATAATATTATTATCCGAAAGGAAAGATATTTTATAGGCACTTATGAACAATTACGAGGTTATTATGTCAGAATTGCGCGATAAAATCATAAACTTAAAAAATCATATGGAAGAACGTATTGTCGGTCAGGAAGATTTGGTTAAAAAATTGCTGATTACCATGCTTGCCGGCGGTCATGCTTTGGTTGAGGGAGCTCCGGGGCTTGCTAAAACCAAAGCGATTAAAACGCTTGCCGACAGTGTAAATGCTGATTTCAGCCGCATTCAGTTTACGCCTGATTTGTTGCCGTCTGATATTACCGGAAGTGATATATATGTTGCCTCAGCCGGAAAGTTTGAATTTAGGTGCGGCCCGATTTTTGCTAATTTTGTGCTTGCTGATGAAATTAACCGCGCGCCGGCCAAAGTGCAGTCGGCGTTGCTTGAGGCTATGGCAGAATGGCAGGTAAGCGTTGGCGGCAAACGTTATGAGCTGCCCGAGTTGTTTATGGTGCTTGCCACCCAAAACCCGATTGAACACGAAGGAACATACAATTTGCCGGAAGCGCAGCTTGACCGCTTTTTGCTTTATATTAAAATTGACCAGCCGGACGCAAAAACCGAAAAGAAAATTTTGGAACTGGTGCGCGCTGAAGATAAAACTTGTAAAGACGGAAAAATTTGCCGACAGGAAGCGGAAAAGGCTTTTGCCAAACTGGGTATTGCGGAAATTTTGGCGGCTCGGCGCGAGGTTTTAGATGTTTATACTTCTGAGGCGGTGGAGCAATATTTAATTCAGCTGATTATGGCAACCCGCAAGCCTGAAAAATATAACGGCGAGCTTGCCGGCGCGGTTCGATTTGGGGCAAGTCCGCGCGCCACCATTGCGCTTGATAAGTGTGCCAAAATCAATGCATGGCTTGAAGGACGTGATTTTGTTACGCCGGAAGATATTCACGCTGTGGTTTATGATGTTTTGCGGCATCGTATAATCTTGAGTTTTGAGGCGCAGGCGGAAGGCATCAGCGCTGATAATGTTATCGGCTCTTTGCTAAAAGCGGTGCCATTGCCGTAAGCGGAGGCGCTGATGTTTAATTTTAAGAGCATCGCCGATTTATTAAAGTCAGAACAGCCGCCGAAAGTGAATGCGGCGTTGGCGGCAGATTTTAAGCAGATGGCTTTGATGCGGCGTTATGTTCCGTATTTGCGCGATTTTAAGCTTAATCAAACCTCATTGCAGGCAGGAGATTCTCGTTCGGCTTTTAAGGGCAGAGGTATTGAGTTTGAAGAAGTTCGCGCTTATAATTACGGCGATGATGTGCGCGATATTGATTGGCGGGTTACGGCGCGTAAAAATCAGCCGTTTACCAAACTTTATAATGAAGAAAAAGACCGCGAGGTTTATATTTGGCTTGATTTGTCGGCCAAAATGCGCTTTGGCACCAAGTGTGAGCTTAAATCGGTTACGGCTGCAAAAACCGCGGCTTTAATTGCTTGGTATGCGCTTGAAAACAAAGATCGCGTGGGTATGGCCGTGTTTGACGGCAATAAAACGCTTATTTTTGAGCCTAAGCGCACGGTTGATAATTTGTTTGCGGTTTTTAAACAGATTGAAAAAATCGCCGCCGAAAGTTTATATCAAACAAACGAATCGGGAAGTGCGATTAAATCATTAAAACTTTTACAGCAAAAAGCCAAGCATCGGGCGATTGTGTTTGTTATCGGCTCGTTTACCGATATGGAGGCAGAATCTTCGGCGCTTCTTTCCGCTTTTGCCCGTAATCATGAGCTTTATTTGATAAATGTTTTTGATGAGCTTGAAGATAAAGCTCCGCCGGCAGGTGAATATTTGGCGCAATATCATAATCAAAAGCAACTTTTGGCGGTTTCAGGCAAAGCTTTTGCGGAAGATTATCGTCAATATTTTGCCGAAAAACGCCAAAAAATAAAAAAAAATTGCGCTAAAATTAATTGTCGATATCGCGAGGTAAGGGCTGATTTGCCTATATATAAGCAAATAAAGCCGGTTTAATGATACCAATTCAAAACTTGACATAAAAGATTTATAATGATAATGTGATTTTTACCAATTATTTTGTAACTTTGGAAAAGAGAAGAAAATGGTAAAAATGAACGATAACAACGCCTATAAAAGAGGGCAGGAATTATTAGACAGCGGTATGTATAAAGAGGCTGTTGCACAATTTGATGAAGTTTTGAAAGAACAGCCGGATTCATGGAAAGCTATGAACTCCAAGGGTTTTGCTTTTCAAAAAATGAGCCGTTATACTGATGCGGTTGAATGTTTTGATAAGGCTCTTTTATTGAACCCTAAATCGGTTGAGGTACTTAACAATAAAGGGGTTACCCTTTCAATGCGCGGACTTTATAAAGAGGCTATCGCCTGCTTTGATGAGGCTTTTGCCATTGATCAAACCTCGCTTGAAGCTTTAAACGGTAAAGCAATCGCATTGCAACATATGTTTTTGTTCAAAGAAGCTTTGGATGTTTTGGAACAAGCCATGAAGATTGACAATAAACACCCGCAAACCTTGCTCAGCATTGCGGTTACTCTTCAAAAGCTTAAACAATATGACCGCTCAATCGCCTTTTTCAAAAAGGTGTTGTCGTCTGATAAAACCAATGTTAAGGCATGGAATGGCATTGGCGTAACTTACCAATTAATGGGCGATAACGATTCCGCCTTAAAATGTTTTACCAAAATTTTGAACATTAACAGCAGTGAAATTCAGGCATGGATTAGTATCGGCTTTGTTTATCAAAAAATGTTTAAGTTTAAAGACGCTCTCAAATGTTACAAAAAAGCTCAACAGCTTGTAAACGGTCGTTATCATCACAAAATGTATGATGGTTTGGCTTCATGCTTAACTAAATTGTCTGAGTTTGATCAAGCTATTGAAGTTTACAAACAAATCTTTCAGCATGAAGAAGGTAAAAAGAAATGGGATGCTCAGCGTTCTATTAAATTTGTAAACAAGCTGAAACGTAAAAAAGCTATCGGAACATTGCCTGATATTATGGCATCGGCTGATGCCGAAGGCGGCTCGGAAGAATAAGCTTAAAGCCATCAAATTAAAGCGTCCGGTTATTTTGCGGGCGCTTTTATTTTTAAGAGTTTAGCAAAAAGTGTTTGACATTAAAAATTTTTATTGTAATATGCCCGCATACCATCACTGATGGGGTTGTAGCTCAGTTGGGAGAGCGCCTCAATGGCATTGAGGAGGTCAGGGGTTCGATTCCCCTCAGCTCCACCAATAATAAAAATACTCAGTCTTAATGACTGAGTATTTTTTTGTTTAATATAGAGGGGAATCTCACCCCTACTGGGGGTTCGGTCTAGCTTGTAAGTTCTCTTTAAGCTTGCGTCTGGCGGGCTCCTGCTTGCAAGTTTTTTCTTTATGTAGCGGTTTTGTACACCGCAGAAAAAACTTGCGGCGCATTAGCCACACTATCCGCAAGCTTCTTTTTTTAGCAATCACTAACTCCGCTGCGGTCAAGCAGCTGTAACGCTCGCTCTTACTGGTATAACACATATAAATCACAAGCTTTTTCATTACATTCGTTGCATAGATGATAAATTTTATCTAAATCTAAATCGCGTAAACAAGGCTTATCATTTAAACAATATGCATCACCGTATAAATTGCCGATATAAGAATTATTATCTGAAGTGGTGTCATTTACAAACTTTGATGTTTCCACTTGCCATAAATTAGAAGAGTTCTCCTTAGCCGCTGTTACAATATTTTTACAAATTTCAGCTCCATATGATGTTGGCTTAAATGTAAATCTTATTCCGCCATAGCCATAGGGATTAAAATAGATGGTGATTGTTTCATTAAACCACATGTCTTTTAGGGAGGAATCATTGATATATTTTATGCCGTCAGGAATTAAATTCATTTTATATAAAATAGCGCCATAATAAGTTGAAGAATTTTCATTATAAGGGAGTTTATCTTTAATAGAGAGTACATTATTAATCAGCATATTTACTGCCTGAGCGTGCTGATTGAGCTTGTATTTACTCATCGCCTTAGAGTAACCGGCAATCGCCCCGACGGACAGGACCCCGATAATCGCTAAAACGCCAAGCATCTCGACCATACTTCTTCCTGTGCTCGCGTCTAGCGGGTAGCTACTAGGGATTTTCTCGCTCGTGTACCTTTTTGTGTACAAGTCGCTCCAAAATTCCGTCGTATCTGCCGCACTATCCGCAAGCTTAGCTAATATATTTTGGATAAACATCAGAAAATCTCCTCAAAAGTTAGTTTTAAGAAGATTTTAGCTCGCGTTTTTTTTTTGCAATATTTACGAGTCCGCGCTGTGCATAAGTTGTATAAAACCACCCCGTCGGCGTTCCGCCGCCACCCCTCCACGGGGTGGAAACTTTATTTTGCAGTGTTTTGAGTGGCAGGCTGAGGAGTCGCAGGCTCGGTTGCGGTTGGAATTTGCGCGGCGTTGGGTCCGTCTACCGCTTCCATAATGGCATTATAGTTTTCTTGCAGTTCCTGCTGATTTTGTTTTAAATCGGTTGTTACCTGATCAAATTCCGGCAGGTCATAGTTTTCATCTTCATCGCCGCTGAACGACATTACCATAATGAACAGCATACTGAAAATAAACGATACCACCAGCATTAAAAAATTACCGATAATAGTTTGCGAGGTTGCTTTCCAGTCGGTAATAACGCCGCCTTTATAATATGTGCGCTTGAAAATATAAACATAAATTCCGGCGACTAAAAGCATTAGCAAATATAAATGATAATTGGTATAAAAATCATGCAGCTGTTTGTCTTCAAGCGAACCCATGGCGATGAATCCGGTTAAAATACCAAGCAAAACCATTGGGTTAAAAATTAATCCGGAACGAAACAGCGCTAATATACCTTTTATCATTTTATTTTCCTTTTGGAAGTTTTTACACTCAGAAAATAATACTATTAGCGAGTAAATAAAGGTTTAATCGTTAGCGGTATTTTTCAATTTCAGTAACAATAGCGGCACTGATTTCTTCAACCAACCGGTTGTCTTCAGCCTCGACTCGTACTTTAATCATCGGCTCGGTGCCTGATTTGCGGACGATGATTGAGCCCAATCCTTTAATTTTTTGTTCCGAATCGGCAATAACCTGCTGTACAATATGGCTTGAAAATGCAATTTCAACATCTTCAGCTGATTTAAAGCGCAGGTTGCTGATTTTGCATGGACATTTTGCAAACAGCGGAAAAATCTCGCTCATTTTTTTGCCGCTTTTTAAGAGCCCTAAGCTGATAACCAAGCCGGTGAGCAGGGCGTCGCCGGTTTTAGCATAATCAGAAAGCACCATGTGGCCGGATTCTTCACCGCCAACATTAGCGCCGGTTTGGCGCATTTTTTCAATAACATAGCGTTCGCCAACGGCAGAACGATAATAATCAATGCCAAGTGTATGCAAGTATTTTTCAAGCCCTAAATTTGACCATACAGTGGCAACAACCGCGTTACCTTTTAACATATTTTCTTGTTTGAAATAAGTTGCTAAAAAGGCAATAATTTGGTCGCCTTCAATGCGGACGCCGTTTTCATCGCAAATAATAATGCGGTCGCCGTCGCCGTCAACGGCAATGCCAAGATGAGCGTGCGATTCGGTAACTACCTGCTGCATTTTTTCAGTGTGTTGTGAGCCGCAGTCTTTGTTGATGTTGTAACCGTCGGGAGTATCGGCTAAAGTAATGACGCCGGCGCCTAAATCCTTAAAAATTTGCGGCATAATTTTTGAAAAAGCGCCGTTGGCACAGTCCAGAACTACCCGCAGACCTTTTAAGGCATTAGTATCGGGGGCAATTGAACGGGCATTTTCCATATAAGCCGGAATGCTTTTTTCATCATCAAAAACGCGTCCGATGTTCTCTTTACTTTGCGTAAAAACCGTATCGGAGGTTAAAAGCTTTTCAAGTTCGGCAGTTTTTTCATCAGAAAATTTGTCGCCGTTACTATTTACAAGCTTAATGCCGTTGTCATGATACGGGTTGTGCGAAGCGGTAATCATAACCGCCATATCGGTATTTAAATTGCTGACTTCAGCGGTTAGCAGCGGAGTGGGAACAATACCCATTTTGATAACGTTTATACCCATTGAGGCAAAGCCGGCAATAAGAGCTGATTCAAGCATATCGCCGGAAATACGGGTATCTTTGCCGATGGCAACGCGTTTTTTTTGTGTGCAAATTAAGCAACTTAAAGCTTGTGCCAGCCTAAAGGCAAATTCTGCCGTCATTGGAAATTCATTAGCCACGCCGCGTACGCCGTCAGTACCGAAAAGTTTGTTTCCCATAATAAAAAACCTCCGTTAAACATAAACTGTATAGAGTTTAACTGCTGATATGCAAAACTCAAGCACAAAAACGAATATCACACAAAAAAAAGAGAGTTTGCAAACAAACTCTCTTTTTTTTGTGTTATGTTTAACTTAAAAAACGTAACGAATGCCGCCGTATACTTCTTGAGCGGTAACATCAGCGTGCTTTATGCTGCCCATATCATAATAACGGTAGCCTAAATCAACGTTAAAGCGATTGGTAACCTTTAAGGAAGCACCTGCACCCAAAGCCCAAGTGAAGTTATCTTCCTTATATCTGCCGTTGCTCATCAAAGAAGTGGTATCAAAGTTGTTATATTTCAAATTGGTGTAGCCTAAGCCGGCTCCGACATACGGAGTCCACCAGTTATAAGGCATAAAGTCATAGTAAACGTTAGCCATGTATGAATATGATTTGAATTTTAAGGTATCAAATTCAGTTTCATCTTTGCTGTATTTACGCCATACATATTCCAACTCGCCACGGAAGTGTTCATAACGATAACCTAATGCGCCGCTAATCATTAAGCGGTTGTCATCAATTTTGTCGCCGTTGATGTCGGCAATGGCGCTGTCAGAAACATCGTGTTTAACGATACCGGCGCGCAAAGCTCCGTACCAACCGTCGCATTCGGCATGAGCCGGCAAAGCAAAAGCTGCAACCATAGCTATGGCAGCCGAAGATAATAAAATTTTTTTCATTTAAGTAC
>CALETM010000306.1 GCA_937920765.1 uncultured Alphaproteobacteria bacterium
CTCTTTGCCGTCCGGCCCGACGGTAACGCGACGGGTAACTTTTTGCCCCAAAAAGTTGCGTGTGGTGCGTTCAAAAACCTTATTGCCGTCAGCATCGGTGGTGCTTCTGTCCGCGCCGTTTTTAACTTTGTTTATGCGATAATTGTTACGCATTTGTCTTAGTCTGGAGCCGACAAAATGATCGCCGACCTGCAAACCGGCTTTTGCAACAGCTCCGCCGGCCTTGGCGGTTGCCATGGCTGTTTTTTTGCCAGCTTGAGCAAATGCGCCGCCCACGCTGCGTCCCATATTATCTAAATCAGCGCCTTTGGCAAATTTATCGGCAAACATTTTGGCTTGATCTAAAAATACCCAGCCGAGCAAGCAGACTACCACCAGCTGCATGCCGGTAACACCCCAATAGGCCAAACCGTTAATCGGGTTTACTAAAAAGTCCCAACCGGTATTGTCACTGGCATAATTTTCAACGCGGCGCATAAATTGCTCAACTACCGTCATGATTATATAAAGGATAATGCTTAAAAATACAAAGTTAAACATGGCGTTCATAAAGAAGTTCCATATTTTGCCCAAATATTTTGAAGTCAGCTTAAATGCCCAAGCGCCGATAGCGGCAGGTGCCAATGCCGCAGCAATTGCCATTTGCAGCACCGCGTCAACTAAACACCACGGGAACGCAAGCAACAGAATAAGCCCGCCGATATAAAGCACAATGCCGGTAATTAAATACGGAAATGACGGGATAATATATTTAATCACGGCTTTAGGCTTCCAAGCTACGCACATTGCTTGCCGTCCAAAAGCCATAATTTTGCTAACACCGTCTTGCATACTTTTTATGTTGCAAACAATGTTTTTGCCCATTGAAGCCGGTAATCCGCCGGCAGAGTTACCAGTAAATTCAGAATCGTACCCTACTATTTTACTGCTGATTTCCGATGCGCAGTTGTTGCCGGTGCCGGTGATGGTTTGTGAAAATTGCATGCCGGTATTAAAAACAGGTTCAAGCGAATAATGCATAACTTGAAAATAGCTGCCTTTCAAAATCAGCACAACTAGTAAAACCTTAAATGCCTGCAATAAATATTCCTGAATCATTTTGCTTGGATTTTTAACTTCAACCGCGGTCACGTGCTTTAGTACAAATATGGCGGTCCATAGGGCAAAGCAAACCAAAACCAAATTGGCAATGCCGTCAGCCAGCGCCATATATGATTTTAAGGCGATTTTGCTTGAAGTGTTAAAAATGGCGGTAAATAAAGGACAGAACCAACATTCATCGCCTTTCGGCAAAAATTGCTCCAACCCGCAACCGGTTACCGCGGCATATCCGGAAGACGCGCCGCCGGTGTATCCGGTGTCGCTGCTCGGGTCGGGTTGCA
>CALETM010000307.1 GCA_937920765.1 uncultured Alphaproteobacteria bacterium
ATTTTTATCTAAAAATGCGTAACTTGCTTAATTTCAAGTGATTTTTCAAATTCTTCTTGACAAAAGACGCAAAAATGCCACAATGAAAATGCTAAATTTTATTATCATGAAAGAATTATTAAAGTTAATTGGCGTATGTGTAGCCAAGTGTTTTCAAATTTTGTTTACCTTTGCCCTTGTGGTGTTGGCAGTGGTAGCTAATTTGTTGGTAGGATCTTTAATCGGCGCTTGCGGCGGTATTTTGTTTGAATGGATATTCGGCAACCCGCTCGCATTTACCGCTTGTCCGATGGATTTTTGGCAGTTTGCCGCAATCATCGGTTTTGTAACCGGTTTCTTTAAGTCGTATATCCGGTTTGGCAACGGAAAGAAACAACCACAGCAGAAATAAAAGAAAATCCCGCTTTGTTATCAGCTATACGCTTTTAACACGCGGGATTATCTTTTTTAAATCAAAAATGTTCTTAGGCTTTTTTGCCGTATTGCAAAAGTTTGTTGCGGACAAAGCCTCGTAATGAAACTTCGGGGCGCGCGCCGTAATGCGAGATAATCTCCGAGGCGGCGATGCTGCCTATCATGGCGCAGGTGCCGAGGCTACGTTCTTTGGTCATGCCGTATAAAAATCCGGCGGCGTACAAGTCGCCGGCGCCGGTGGAATCTACCACATTATCCATTTTTTCGGCTTCAACAAAAATTTTAACGCGTCCGTTGACAACTACCGAGCCTTTGGAGTTGCGGGTAATGGCGGCAATTTCAACCAACGGCTTAATCATATCAAGCGCGGCCATAAAGTCATCAGTGTTGAACAGGGCTTTAATTTCATTTTCATTGGCAAACAGCACATCAACACAATCGGTTACCAATTTGAGCAGGTCTTCGCGGTGGCGGATTATGCAGTTGCAATCAGATAACGTGAAAGCGATTTTACGGTTATATTTATGAGCAAGTTCGCAAGCTTTCAGCACTGCTTCTTTGGCGTGCGCTTCATCCCATAAATAGCCTTCAAGATAAATGTAACGCGAGGCTTTGATAATGTTTTCATCAATATCTTCGGCGGTTAAGCGGGTGGCGGCGCCCAAATAGGTGAACATAGAGCGTTCGGCATCAGGCGTAACAAGCACAATGCTTCGGCCGGTGGCGGGACCTTCCAACAGCGGCGGGGTAAAAAAGTCAATACCGGCGGCGCCGATGTCGCGGCGGAAGTTTTGCCCTAATTCATCATCGTATACTTTGCCTATAAAAGCGCAGTCAGAACCTAATGATGCCATGCCGGCAACGGTGTTGGCGGCCGAACCGCCCGAAACTTCGCGCTCGGGAACAATATCGGTGTAAATTTTACCGGCGGTGGCGGCGTCAAGCAAGGTCATTCCGCCTTTGTGCAGATTTCTTTCGGTTAAAAAACCGTCGCCGACTTTGGCTAAAACGTCAACAATGGCATTACCGATGCCGACAACATCATAAATAGTATCAATCTGATTCATATTTTGACCTTTCTTAAAGTTTGAATATAATTCCGGCTGCCGCTGAAATCAGTATATAAAATATAGGACTCTTTTTATAAAAGTAAATTAAAACTGTCAAGACGCTGAAAATTATGAGCGAGAGCAAATTAACAATACTGATACGGGCAATTTGCCAACCGGCGAAGATTATCAGCGCCAAAACTCCCGGTCTTATCGAGGCAAGCAGGGTTTGCACATGCGGATTGCACGAAAATTGTTTTAATAATTTTGAAATCCAGATAATGATGACGACAGAAGGAAGCACCAGTCCGAAAGTGGCAATAATTCCGCCTAAAATGCCGGCGCTTTGAAAACCGGCAAAAGTTGCCATATTAACGCCCAACGGTCCGGGGGTGGATTCGGCAATTGCAATCATATCGGTTAATTGCGCGGTGGTAAACCAGTTATGTTTTTCGGTTAAGTCAAACAAAAACGGAATGGTTACGGCACCGCCGCCGATGGCAAACAGTCCGATTTTGAAAAATTCATAAAAAAGCAGGGCGTATATCATTTGTTTTCTCCGCGGAAAATGCTTTTAAGCTTAGCGGGAATAAAATCAGGCAAAAAGCCGAGAGCGGCCGCCATAATTACGACAAATACCGCTGAAACTCCGCCGAATAACAGCAAAATGAGCGCGGCGGCAAAGATAAAGGCATGCAGGCGACGGTGTTTGCTTTCGTGAAAAATTTTGCGTCCGGTGTCAAAAATTAAGTTAAGCAAAAGCGCGGTTACGCCAAGTCTGATGCCGGCGAAAGCGCTGGCGATAATCGGAAGCTGCATATAACGATTTAATACGGCGGCAATTAAGGTAATGATAATCAGCGACGGCAGCACCATAGCGGCGGTGGCTACAATTGCGCCTTTAACTCCGTTTAATTTATATCCGCAAAAAGTTGAAACGTTAATGGCAATAATTCCGGGAGTGCATTGCCCGATAGAAAAGTAATTAAGCAATTCATCTTCAGTAATCCATCGGCGCCTTTCACATACCTCAGCTTTCAATAACGGCAACATGGCATAGCCGCCGCCGAAAGTGAATAATCCGGTTTTGAAAAATGAGGTAAAAAGTTCAATGTATTTTTTCATTTTCCGTCCTCTGGTTAAGTCTAAAAGCGATATTATATTAAAATAAATCGTAATGAAAGCTTTTTTAAGGAAATGCAATGAAAATCGGGGTACTGAAAGAAGAAAGAGGCGGCGAAACAAGAGTGGCGGCAGTGCCGGAAACGGTTATGAAGTATACGGCTTGGGGCTTTGAGGTTATGATTGAAAGC
>CALETM010000308.1 GCA_937920765.1 uncultured Alphaproteobacteria bacterium
TCTGCCAAAAGTCAATCTGTATAAAAAACATCTTGACTTTACAGTCTATTGGCGTATATTTTTTAGACAAAATAAATTTTTCTGATATTATGAAGAATAATAAAAAATTTCTCAAAGTCGCTATATGTTATGACTTTGATGGGACTTTAGCCCCTGGTAACATGCAGGAATACGGTTTTATGAAAGCGCTTAAAACCACTCCGGCATCTTTCTGGAAAAAATCTGATGAACTTGCTGCCAAACACCTTGCCGATAAAAATTTATGTTACATGCAGACTATGCTTTCTGAAGCCGCTGCCCGCAACATTGCCTACCGTAAAGAAGATTTAAATCGATACGGACAAGGCATCAAGCTTTTTAAGGGTGTGGAAAGTTGGTTTAAGCGCATCAACGCTTACGCTGCCGAATGCGGCATTGAGCTCCAACATTTCCTTTTGTCTTCCGGATTAAAAGAAATTGTTGAAGGTATGCCCATCAGCAAAGAGTTTACCAAAATTTACGCCTGTTCCTTTATGTATGACGCTAACGGCGTTGCCTTTTGGCCGGCGCAAGTGGTAAATTACACCACCAAAACGCAATATCTGTTCCGCATCAACAAAGGTTGCCTTGACGAAACTGATATTGCGGTTAATGAAAAACAGGTAGTGCGCGACATTCCGTTTACGCAGATGATGTACATCGGCGACGGCTTGACCGATGTTCCTTGTATGTCTATGCTGCGAAGCCTCGGCGGTTATGCTCTGGCGGTTTATCGTCCGCATACCAAAACCGGCAACACCCACGCTCAAAAGCTTTTAAAAGATGACCGTGTGGACAACATTGCGCCGGCGGATTATTCCGAAGGGGGCAAAATGGACCTGCTTATAAAAGCATGGTTGCAAAAAATTAAAGCAGGTTATGACTTCAAAAACCTGTAATTTGTTAAGAAAAAGAGCTACCTCGCCGCGGCTCTTTTTTCTTATTTAAAACATCTTGCATATTTGCCAAAAATGTGTCAAAATATATTTAATGTAAAAAAAGGAGTAAAAGTCATGGCGGAAAAATTTACCGATGCCGACGGCAATGAAGTAAAACTTATTACCAAAGAAAATGTTGAAAACTTCAAAAATTG
>CALETM010000309.1 GCA_937920765.1 uncultured Alphaproteobacteria bacterium
CGAGATAGCGTAGCGTCTCGTGGGCTCGGAGATGTGTATAAGAGACAGGTTATGAGGTTAAAAATGAAGTTATTACCTGCCGCATTATTAAGTATTTGCCTTTTGTCTTTTTCTGCCCATGCGCAAGAAATTATCGGAATTCAAGAGCAAATTGACGCATTAAAAGATGAAATGATAATGTTAAATCGCAAAGTTTATCGCGATAATAATGACGCGCAAATCAGCAACAAATCTTCCAGTTTGGCTGAAGTTGAAATGACGCAATATTCAGAAATTATCCGCTCGCTTAACGGTAAAATTGATGAACTTGAGCATAAAATCCAGCAACTCGAAAGCAAAATTGATACTATTAACAACGATATGAACGTTCGTTTCAATTTGCTTGAAGGGAAAGGCGTGCCGGCAGCGCAGGGTTCAATCAGCACTCCGAAAAAATTTGATACCGCCGTTGCCAACGGGGCGCCGAAATCCATTACCGGCGATGCCATTACCACCGGTAATTTGAAAAATTTAACTCCGCCTAAAAAAGCCGAGCCAGTTGCCGCGCCGGTAGCAACAGCCGATGTAAACACATTATATACAAACGGTTTAGAAGCGCTTAAAAGCCACAATTCCGCCCTTGCCGAACAAAACTTTAAGCTTATTTTAGATAAATACAGCTCTGACAAATTGGCCGGCAACGCGCAATATTGGCTTGGCGAAGTTTATTATAATGACAAGGTTTTTGATAAAGCCGCAGTTGCTTTCGGCAAAGGATATGAAAAATATAAAACCGGCGCCAAAGGTCCGGATTGCTTGTTAAAACTTGGTCTTTCCATGGCGCAGTTAGGCAAAAAAAATGAGGCTTGCTTAGCATTTGTAAATTTACCGAACGAATTTCCCAAAGCTTCGGCCGATATTAAAAAGAAAGCCGCGCAAGAGGCTAAAAAGTATAACTGCCAATAATGTTTAACGAGTTTTTACAAAAATATAACATTACCGAAAAGCGCATTGCCGTCGGGGTTTCAGGCGGCAGCGATTCTTTGGCTTTGGCGTTGATGTTAAATGACGAACTATGCCCGCTCGGTTATTGCGTTATTGCCATTACCGTCGACCACCGCTTACGCCCGACTTCCGCGCAAGAAGCCGAAAAGGTTGCCGCCATTATGGCGCAACCTTTTCGGCCTGTCTCTTATACACATCTGACGCTGCCGACGAATA
>CALETM010000310.1 GCA_937920765.1 uncultured Alphaproteobacteria bacterium
CGTGGGCTCGGAGATGTGTATAAGAGACAGGCTCTTGATAATATAATTAACGAGCTTACAGATGAGCAAATATCTAAAGAATTTGAGGGAACAATATATCCTGAAAATAGAGGTGCATTGAAAAGAATGTGGGAAATTGCCGACTATGATTTTAATAATAGCGGCGGGGGCATATATCAATCACTGGTCAAAATGTTGGGTTCGCCCAAAGAAGCTTCTCTGCTTTTAGAAAAAAATGGTGTTAAAGGCATTGCCTATGACGGGCATCAAGACGGGCGGTGCTTTGTTATCTTTAATCCTGACGATGTTAAAGTTATTCAGAAGTTTTATCAAGGCAAGGACAATAGACCTAACGGGGCTTTTTATGACAATGTGATTTATTTGTTTGAAAAAGCAAACGCATCAACATTTATGCACGAAACGGCTCACTGGTTTAGAAACGAGCTCAAGAGCTTCAATTCTGACAAGAGCCGCGCTTTGCTTGATAAGGTCAATAAATGGGAGGCGGAAGAATTTGCTCGTCACTATAAGCTTGATCTGCATAATGGGAGATATGTTGTGCGTGATGCCCTCGGAAATATCATCTACGATCAGAACTTCCAGTCAAAGGAACAGGCTCAAGAGTATGCTCAAAACGAGCTCTTTGCGCGTGGCTTTGAGACTTATCTTAAAGAAGGAAAGTCTCCGAACAATTACATGAAGCAGGCGTTCAAATCATTTTGGAACTGGTTACGTCATTTATATCGTTCAGCAAAATCGCTCAATGTTGACTTGAATGACGACATTCGCGCCGTTTATGACGACATTATCGGCGGAGAAGATATTGATTTCTACATGAACGCACCTTCTGAAGAAGTTATGCAGCGACGCATTGAACTTCAAAAGGAAAGAGAAAAAGAGCTTGATGATATGATCGGACAGGTTGTTTCACAAAGCAAGAACGAGCATCGCAATATTTTTACAAACTTTGTTGCTGAACGAACAAACTCTTTGAAAGATCGTACAAAATGGTGGACGCAAGCAATCGTCCCGATTTCAACTAGGGCAGCAAGGATCAGTCCGCGCCTGAAGAATAAACTGCGTGCTTATGATTACAAGCTCAATCAGAAGCTCAATGAGCGACTGGCTTCAATCAAACCGTTTTTGGACACATGGGCGACATTTAGCAATGAGGATATGACAGCTTTTGATTTTGCTTTGAAAAATCAATATATCAAAAAGCAAAATCAGATCCTAAAGAAATATAAAGCTGAAGATCAATTTGAAGCTGTGAAAGCGTTGCTTGAAAATCTATATAACGAAGCCGGAGATGTCCGTGTTGAAATGGGATATAAAGCCGACTATTTTCCGCGGCAAGTGGAAGACGTTGAAGGGTTGATGACTTATCTGCACGGATCAGAAATGGCGAGTGATCTCCGTCGTGCCGAAAAAGAGGCAGGCTTTGAGAATATGACGCCGGAAGAGCAATCCGACTTTATCAATAAATTCTTGCGCGGATATAACCGGAAAGACACAACTGCACCACTTCCGAGCAATATCAAACAACGTCGCATTGATATTGTTACGCCGGAGCTTAATGTTTTTTATAAGCCGTCAATGCAAGCATTAACAAATTATGTTGACCGCATGAATGCAGCAATCGAAAGCCGCAAGTTTTGGGGTTTTGATATGGAGAACATCGACGACAGCATAGGCGCATTTGTTGATGAGATGATAACGAACGGAGAGATCCGTCCTGACCAAGACAAGGAAGTTGAAACAATCTTGCGAGCAAGGTTTAAGGCAAAAGGCGTCTCAAATAAGAGCTTATCTTTTTATAAAAACATGTCTTATCTTTACACAATGGGCGGTATAAATTCGGCAATAACACAGATTGACGATATATCCGTTGCTCTCTATAAGGCGGGCTTTTGGAATACAGTCAACTCTATTTTGCATAAAAACCGCACCGGATTGAGCCGTGAAGAACTCGGCTTGTCAAATATTGGACAGGAATTTATGGAAGCATCCACATCTTCAAAGGCTGTTGACAAAGTTTTCAAACTGACAGGTTTGGATGCAATTGATGGCTTCGGTAAAAATGTCTTAATCAATGCGACTTTTGAGAAGTTTCAAAAGATGGCAAAGAAAAGCGAAGACACTCTTCGCGCAAGAATTGAGCCTATTATGGAGCAAGAAACATCTCAAACGATTGAGGATATTAAGAACGGAGAGATCAGCGATAACGTTAAATTGCTGATGTTTAACGAATTAGCAGATATGCAGCCGATCAGCTTATCGGAAATGCCAGAATGGTATTTAACGAGCGGTAATGGTCGAGTAATGTATATGCTTAAAACATTCATGTTAAAACGTATTGATATATTTAGAAATGAATGTTTTGATAAGATAAGATCCGGACAAACAAAAGAAGGATTGCAAAATCTTTTCAAAGTTGCTTCGTTGATGATTTTCTGCGGAGCGTCAAAAGATGCAATCCTTGATTTAATATTTGGACGTAAAATATATATCGGCGACATATTCGTCAATAATGCTCTCGGGTTATTCGGTTTCACAAAATATCAGCTTTATAAAGCGAGAGATGAAGGATTTGAAGGATTTGCTTCGTCGTTTATTCCTCCGCTATTCGCCTTTTGGGGAGACCTTGGCAGAGACGTTTCAAAGAAACTCTTTAGCAAAAACGGTAAAGATATTAAAGACTTTGAAATATGGAAAGGTGTTCCTATTTTTGGTCGTTTTTATTACTGGTGGTTCGGTGGCGGATATGCCAAAGAACAGAAAAAGCACAAGAAAAAGCTAAAATAAACTTCTTAATTATTAACTCTTAACATCTAACTGAAAGGAACAAAGATGACGGTTGAAACTCAGAAAAGTAAAACCGATCCGTTGGTCATGGGCGTAAAAACCTATGACTTTAATTTTAAATGCCTATTACGTGACCCGACCGAAGAGGACGCCAAAGAGGCTATTAAAGTTGTTATATCGGACGGAACCGATGAAACATTGCTTGTTTACGGGCAAGATTATTCCGTTGAGCTTAACACTGGCGGAAACGGTGGAACGGTAACAATCAATGACCCTAAAGATACGAGTTGGACACTTGTTGTTTATCGTGAATATAAAATCAACCAGGGCTCTGATTATCAGGAGTACAACGCTTTTCCGGCGGATACCGTAGAAGGTGATTTTGATAAAAACATGATGATTGCACAACAGCTTCAGGAAGAGGTTGACCGCTGTCCGAAAGTTAGCAAGACCTCTGATGTTGATCCTCAAAAACTCGTTATAGAAATGGAGCGTATTTATGACAGTATTGATAATGTTGATACTGCGGCAAACAATATGCCTGCTATATTAGACGCTCCTAATCAAGCAAATGCAGCGGCGACATCGGCAGCTTCAGCCGCGGCAAGTGAGGCAAACGCGAAAACTTCAGCCGCTTCGGCGGCTGGGTCGGCGGTGGCGGCGGAAAATTCGGCAAGCGCGGCGGCTGGGTCGGCAGCGTCTGCGGCGGCGAGCGAGGCAAGCGCGAGCAACTCTGCGCAAAGCGCCACTGCCGCAAAACAAGCCGCTGAAGCCGCTATCACCGATGAAAACCTTGTAATTGTGGCGACTGACCTTAAATCTGCCTCAAGCAACATTAAATCCGTGGCCGCCAACAAGACCAACATCAATACGGTTGCCGGTAACAAAACCAACATTGACGCGGTCGCTGCCAACAAAGTAAACATTGACGCGGTCGCTGCCAACAAAGCAAACATTGACACCGTGGCGGAAAATTCCGCCGCTGTTAATAATGTTGCAAGCAATATGGCCGATGTTAAAGCCGCGGTAAAATCAGCCTCTGACGCTAAAAAATGGGCAGTCGGAACCATCGCCGAACAGCCGGACGGTTCCGCCAAATACTGGGCGGAGCAAGCTCAATCAGTGGTGCAGATTGCGGACGCGAGCGAAACCGCTAAAGGCATTGCCCGTATTGCAACTGACGCAGAGGTTGGCGCAGGCACTGATGATAATACTATTGTCTCTCCGAAAAAACTTAAAGCAAAGTATGCTAGTCTTGCCGGCGCGCAGACAATAACGGGGCTTAAAAATTTTACACAACAGCTTAGGGTCTCAAAAAGCGGCATCGTGCTTGAGGCTAAAAACACAAACTACCCAACTCAAAACGTTTTGCCGGAAACCGCCGCATATAGCTCAATCACTTTTAACAGCGGGGACGGTAACTATTTCACCTTGATTGATACGCAAATGGGAACCGATGGCGCAAGCTACGCGAGATTTTTGCACAAAAACCCGTTCAAAAACAAATTTATCCGCATTGACGGTAACATTTATCCAAGCGGAAACAGCGAGCTAAAATTTAGTGCCGATGCGGTTATTTTAGAGGCGTCTAAAGTGACGGTGCCGACTGTTGCCACGAATGTTAAAGATAAGCAAGCTGCAAGTACGGCATGGGTTAATAATTGGATAGCCGCACAAAATTCCATCGGGGTGGTTATTACCTCAGGTACATCGTCTTCAACTCAAGCAGTATCCTTAAAAACCAGAGATAATAACCTTGATATTATTAATGATACCGTTACTAAAAAATATATCCATGACTCTATCAAAGATAAGAATGGCAAGGATTTAGGGTATTCGGTACTAGAATATAATGGAGCAACAGGCAGATCTGAGCATAAGATATGCGCTGAAGCGGTAAAAGAAGATGGTAGCTCTGTACTTGCCCAAATAGGAGTTTGGGCTTTTAAAACAGGGGAAATAAGAACTTATGCGCCGACGCCGTCCGAAAATTCAAACGATACAAACATCGCGAATACCGGTTGGGTGACCGCCTTTAGGTACAGTGTTTACGGTATCAGCGCGACAAGCGGCAGCGTTAATTTAGACGTGAGTCGCGTTTATAAAATGACCGTAACGGACACCACGACCTTTGTATTGCCAACATCGCCGGTTGCCGACAAGCACAATCAAATTAAGCTGATGCTTAAAGTGACGGGAACACCAACAATTAACTGGGGAACAACTAACTTTTTTAACAAACAAACACCTGATATCACGGAGGGATACTATGATGTGTATTTTGACTATGACCCTAATCTTGCTGCTTGGGTTTGCGGCGTTTTACCGAAAGGAGCTGAAGATAATGCTTAATAATTTTTGGAGTAAAACCTTATTGGCGCAAAGTGTTAAAAAGACTTTGCCTGCCGAATGGGGTAAAATTATCGGCGCCGGTATCAGCTCGGTTTCTAACGACCCGGCGGCGGGCAATGGCGCATTTCCGGCGCTCAAATGTATTTGTATCAGAACGACAACCGGCGCTTTTGCCGTACCGTTTACCCCGGCAAATGTAGTGCCGACTGAAGCGCAAATTTTAGCGGCATTTTTTGCTAAAACCTCTGAGCATACGAGCTTGACGGTTAATGAGCGATTTAACGGCGCATATTACACCACGAACACAAACAAGCAAAGTTATCCGGTGAATACGTGGTGTCCGGCAATCAGCAAAGATTTGTCCGATAGAGTGGCTTGGTATGTGATAAAAGACGGCGCCGATACTGCGGTTAGAAATATCCGCTATGGCTATCTCACAACCGGTTGGGAAACTCATAACGGGCATAAGTCCACCATCGTTGACGGCTACACTTTCAGCGTATCGGGCGGTGTGCTCACAATTAAATACAATAGCGAAACAGTAATGAAATTGAGGTAATAAAATGTACGGAAAACTTGAAGATGGCAAATTAATTGTGGCGCCGGTTAATCATGCCGGTATCAGCAATTTTAACAAATCGCCGGAGCTTATGGCTGAAGCAGGTTTTAAGGAAGTAGTTGAAGCTGAATATCCGGGCGGCGGTTATCACGCTGTTTATACCGAAACAGACGGGCAGATTGTGCAGAGTTGGGAACAGGAT
>CALETM010000311.1 GCA_937920765.1 uncultured Alphaproteobacteria bacterium
TTAGATATTACCAATGTTGCCGACGCTTATGACGGTTATAACCGCATGTTTAACCTGCGCCTAAAGCAACTTGACGAGCAAAAGAAAAAGCTTAACAAAGCCGCCAAAAAAGACGAGCAAAGCGCTCAACTTTTGCAAGTGATTGAAAACAATATTAAAACTTATGAAAAATGCCTTAAAGATTTAGACACGCTGATGAAACCGTACGACGAGCGTTGGAACATTCCGGACGGCAAAAATCCGTACAATTCCGCGGTTAAAATGAATGACCGCGCCAAAAAATGCGTAAAAATTCTTGATAACATTAAACCCGATGAGCAAACTTTAGGGGCGGAAACCCTGCAAATGCTCTCTCGCTTTAAATTTAAGGGCACTGAGGGTAATCTGCCGCAATTTTATGATCCTAAAAACCAGAACACAAAATCAGACAGCTGGCGGGAAGGACTTGAAGTTATTCCGAACAGCCGGTTGGCAACCGTGTTGCAACTGGTTAAAAACGACATACTGATGACGGAATTAAATGCTGATGATAAAATCAGCAAAGAAGAGTTAACGGAAAAGTTTAAAAACGGCATTGGCGAAAAACTGTTTGCGATTTATAACTCGGAAGAAAAAATTGCCGGAATAGCTGAAAATCCGCGCAAGTTTGTTCAGCCGGAAAAAGAAAAATATTTAACTGAATTTATGACCAAGCTGAACAATCCGGAAGCTCCGCTTGCCATTTCAGATACCGGATACGTTGCCGCTATGGAAGTTCAGGCCAACAATGCGGAAGTTTACTGTAACCGCGTAAGTAAAAAAATCGGCGCCAATAATTCAGAATTTATCCGCGGGGTTATTACCGATCAAATGCAGCAAATTGACCGCCGCGCACCGCTACACAACGCCGCTAACAATGTTCGCAGGCAGTCATTGCGCCGCAATCTGTTCGGCACGGCATTAGGCGCCGGTTTGGCTTATACAGGAGCCCGCGTATTTACCAATATAGCGGCAACCGGCGGCGCATCGCTTGCCGTCAGCACCACCGCCGCGACCATTACGGCAGTCGGGGTAGGAATCGGCGTTACGGCATTGCAGTATATTGCTAAACGCAAAGAGGCCAAAGCGAACGGCGACCGCCACTACAATTTGCAAAAATTTTTGAAAGATAAAAAGGTTCTGGCTGCTATCGGCGCAAGCACTTTAGGCGCCGCCGCCGTGGTATTTGCCAAAATTAACGCTCCCGAAACATTGGTTGCCGGAGCGGCAATCGGCTCGTTCGGATTAGGCGTCGGGCTTAGGTTTGCGCAACCGTATAAAGACATGCGCTTAAAAGGACACAGCCGCCTTTCGGCTTTGGCGATGGGCACTTGTTCCGCCGCCGCAACTTTGGGCGCCGGCGCATTAGGGCGCGCTCATGCCTTAAATAACATCAGTCCTGTTGAACGCTTGGTACCGGACGGTCAAAAAGCCGAAATAACTCACACTAAAACTTATGATGATGCCATTAACGCAAAGTCTGAAATTTGGAACAACAGCGACGGTATTCATCACGGAGCGCGTTACACCGCCGATGGATTAAATCCGTCCGAATCGGTTTATCACAAGTCCGGAAACTATGACACTATTTTGAAAAACGTGCAAGATTCAATGAACGGTTGGGAGCCGGACGCCGCCAAAACCAATTTGGCTAAACTTGAAAACGCCGTGCGCCTAGGCTCGCCTGACACGTTAATTAAAGACGGCTCCGGCTGCACGCTTGGCGATGTTATGGGATATGTAAACTCTGACACAGGGCAGCGCACAACCTACAGCGATGTTATGCAGCACCTTTTAAACACCCCTTCAGAACCGCTTAATAAAGATGAAGTGCAGGTTATGGAACAAGTTGCTTTGCACATCGGCGCCGGAAACGGTAATAAAATGGGGCATTTAATCCCTGATGTCGGCATAAAAGCTGAAGATTTATATTCATACGATACCGCCCGTCCTCACGGCATTATTGATAAAGCCCATACGGTTATGAAAGACGTTTATAAAACCGTTACCGACTATGCCACCGCAATATGCGGAATTGTCGGTTGGGCACACCGCGACGGCGGCGCTAAAAATCGTTTTCGTCCGGGAGCTAAGGCTGACAGAGTAGTTATAAAACAAAAGCCTACGAAAAAGCCGGTACAAGTTATAACTCAAGAGCCGGAAGTAAAACCAATGCCGCAAGAGAAAAAACCGGTAACATTTATTGCCCCGATTACTAAACCGAAACTGCAAAAAGAAAAGCCGGAGCCGCAAAAAGCAGCCAAATTGGTAAGAAAGCACTATCCGTTGCCGGCAGATTTAAAATCAAAAAATCCGCACATACAAAAAGCGATAGATTTGGTGCGTTCTGAAAAATATGACAGCTATGAGGCAATGCAGGCCGATAAAGAAAACTTTGCCAAGCTGCCCCAATATGCCAAAGACACCGCTAAAGTGTTATTTGCCTCATCGCACAACGGCACCGAATGGGATACGGAAAAGAAAAAAGCCGCCTATGCCAAGAGTGTGGTTCGGCAGGCGGAAGCTTGTGTTAAGGCCGGATTAAACAAGCTTTCATTTTATAAAAATGTCAAGCAACGTTAATATAAAACCCCTGAAACTTTAATTTTCAGGGGTTTTTCTTATTTTTTAAGCGGTTTGTTTTCAGGCAAAAGTTCAGCATAAATAAGCCAGATTGCTGAAATTCCGACCAAAATGTAAATAAGACGGCTAAATAAACTTAACGGACCGAATATAGCGGCCACCAAATCAAATTCAAACAAGCCGACCAAGCCCCAATTAAGACCGCCGATAATCAACAGCCACAGAGCAATTTTGTCAACAACTCCCATTACAACCTCCAAAAAAAATGTTTTTACTTTTTGCAAATATGATATATGTTGCTGATACAGGTTTTCAACGGAGGATAAATTGCCAAGCGAAAAATTTTTAAAATTTATTGAAATGTGGGAAAAAGATTTTGCCATTGCCCGCACCATAGATGAAAAAGTTTGCATTGATCGCGACGGCAATCCGATTCCGTGGTACACTTATCCCGCCATTGAATATTTATCGCAATTTGATTATCGCGATAAAAAAATTTTTGAATTCGGGTGCGGATACTCATCATTGTTTTGGGCAAGGCAGGCCAAACAAGTAACAAGTATTGAGGATAACCCGCAGTGGTTTGAAAAATGGCAGCAAGAATTTTCAGAATCTAATCTAGATATTAGATGGCGCGATGAAGGCGAAATTTATGAAAATGCCATTTTTGAAAATAATGAAAAATACGATGTGATTGTGGTTGACGGCAAACGCCGCGCCGAATGCGCAAACGTGGCATTAAAAGCCTTAAATGATGGCGGAATCATTATTTTGGACGACAGCGACAGAGTAAATACCAGCGAGGAATATAAAAAAGCAATCAGCATATTAAAGCAAGCCGGCTTGTTGCAGGTTGACTTTTACGGATTTTGCCCGATGAATGTTTACACCAAAGCAACTTCCGTATTTTTCAGCCGCAATTTTAATTTTGCCGGAAAATATGACGTGCAACCGGTTAACGGATTAGGCAATTTGTGGTCAATGAGCCGCAAAGACCGCAAAGCTTTATACAAACTGCAAAAATAAAATTAATTATGCAAAACCGCCTACAATTTCTTGCAGGCGGGCATAACAGCAAAGTGTATATCTATAAATTATGATAAAATAAGGTTCATTAAAATATAAATAATGCCATACATCACTACGATAAATAAACAAAACCATTTAATGAACATCCATTGAGGATTATTTTTCAAACCCAATTTACCATAATTTTTTGAAATATCTCTGTACCAATTCATCACAATCCCCATCTGGATATTTAATTCCTAAAAAATCTCCTGTTAGATTAGCATCCATATCTTCATCAGATTCTTTGGGCGTATTACCGCCTGATTTTACATCGTGATATTCTTTAAGTCCAGACAAATTCCAACTTCATAGAGAGAAGTTATACAACTTATGCACAGCATAGACTCGTAAATATTGCAAAAAAAAAACGCGAGCTAAAATCTTTTCAAATGCAATAATTTGAGGAGATTTTTTATTATGAAATCAGATTTTAGCCGCTTTTTACATAACATTATGTCATATTCCGACGTAAAAACACAGTCCACCGATATATTGTCATATTCGGGCTTGACCCGAATATCCAGGTGGGGAAAATTTGCTAATTTGGTTGACCTGGACACTCCGGTCAAGCTGGAGTGTGACAACATAGAAAGTGTTGGTCGGTCTATGGTGGAAATGCTCGGGGTGTTGGCGATTATCGGCGTCCTGTCCGTCGGGGCGATTGCCGGATACGGCAAAGCCATGTTAAAGTATAAACTCAACAAACAAACAGAACAGTTAAACACCGTAATTAATGCGGTTGACCGCAACTTACGTTCATTTGATAATATTAAAGTTGAGTCCGGTAACGGAATCGGGATTGCTCCATATTTTATTAAAATGGGCGAAATTCCGCAAGAGATGATTAAAAACGGTATTAATGATACAATTTTTGATACTTTCAATACTTCTATACAAATTCATAAAGAATACTTTGACCCAACAACCGTATACGTCATATATATGAGACCCCCGTTAAGCACTTCAAGCAATGAAAATCTTGCCATATGTCAAAACATAATCACCGTTGCCAGAGAACACGCCGATTCACTATATACATTATACGCTTACCACTATAACAATAATCAAATAGTCTACGCGCCATATTACGGCGATAAATATTGCTTTGACAGTTCAAAATGTATTCGCAATATAAATTTAGACGATATTCATAAAATATGCACTCAGCACATCGGCAGCGACGCCGCTTTCAGTATTAATTGGCGCCTATAAATAAAATCAAGCCTTGTATTTTGTTACGGTAGTAATGTATTTTCCGCGTATGATGCCGGCATTAAAAAAACAGGTGCTTGCGTTATGGCAAACACCTGTTTTTAAAACACATGCCATTAAATATTATTCTTCGTCGTCAAAATCATCTTCTGCTGGATCAACCATAGTATCATCTTCCAACAGCAAAGTTTCATCATCAGCTTTGCGACGGCGCCCGCGGCGCTTTTTAAGCGGTGATTTGCGATTCATTACATCTAAAACATAATTTCCGGCAACCTTGTATAATTCAACCAAACGATTGTTATACATATGGTCGGCGCCTTCAATCATCGCAAAATCAACTGAAATATTGCGCTGCATATTAAGCCGCTTGGCAAGTGTTGCCACCTGATGCGGATTTACAATTTCATCGGCCTCGCCCTGTACAATTAAGCCGGAAGCAGGACACGGCGCCAAAAAGGCAAAATCTTTTTCATTAGCCGGCGGCGAAACGGCAATAAAATTATTAATATCAGGTCTGCGCATTAAAAGCTGCAAAGCAATCCATGCACCGAATGAATAACCGGCAATCCAACACTGCCGCGCGTCAGGATTATTTTGTTGCAGCCAATCCAAAGCGGTGGTAGCATCGGCAAGTTCTCCGGGACCGTCTTCAAATTTTCCTTGCGAACGACCGACGCTTCGGAAGTTAAAGCGCAAAACCGAAAAACCCAAATCTTTAAAACAACTGAACAAACTGTATACAACCTTGTTGTTCATAGTTCCGCCGTATTGCGGGTGCGGGTGCAAAATTAAAGCCACAGGCGCATCGGGCTTCTCGCTTTTGTGATAACGACCTTCCAAACGGCCGGCATGCCCGTTAAATAAAATTTCTACCATCTGCAATTCTCTTTATTGTAAATTTACTTTTTAGTTATATTATCAGCTTAAAGATAATAAATTATTAATATTGTTGAGGAATATAGCACAAAATGAAACGAAAAAACAAGTCTTTAATTTTAGCTGATTTAGATGCGGTTATTGCCCGTGATCCGGCCACGTCTTCACGCTTTGCGGCGGCATTGCTTTCATCAGGTTTTCATGCCATTGTCGCCTACCGTTTTAATCATCTGCTTTGGCAAAAAAAACTAAAACTGACCGCGCGCTTTTTATCACAGGTGGCGCGTTTTTTAACCGGAGTTGAAATTCACCCCGCCGCTAAAATCGGCGCCGGATTTTTCATTGACCACGGCATGGGTGTCGTTATCGGTGAAACTTCCGAAATCGGCGATAATGTTACCATGTATCACGGCGTAACGCTTGGCGGCACCACTGTTTTTGATAAAAACGGCAAAGTTATGACCAAGCGCCACCCAACCATCGGAAATGGTGTAATTATCGGCTCGGGAGCACAAGTTTTAGGACCGATAAAAATCGGCAATAATGTAAAAATCGGTTCTAATGCCGTTGTATTAAAAGATGTTGCCGCAAATGAAACCGTAGTCGGTGTTCCGGCGCATAAAGTCGAAAAACACAAAGCCGAAAATAAAACTTTTTACGCTTATGCCGTTGATAAAGAAGCTTCCGACCCGTTGCTTACCGACATTGAAAAGCTTAAAAAAGAACTC
>CALETM010000312.1 GCA_937920765.1 uncultured Alphaproteobacteria bacterium
AGCGTCAGATGTGTATAAGAGACAGGTCCTACCATTAGACGACAAAGCAATAATCCTTTCGTAATCGTGTTAATACGACTTTTTATTGCATAAGTCAAATATTTTTTAACATATTTTGCTTAAAAACTTGTAGTATATGTTATTCAATACTGCCGACCATTATGCAACGGAGATAGTTATGTTTAAAATTACCAACGAAAAAATTATTGCTTTCTTTAAGCTCCTTTGGAAAAAAACAAACAAATCTGTTGAAATATCGCCGCAACAGGCCGCTAAAATTCAAAGGCAAAACTACATAAATGTAAATCGAAACATTGAAAATATATGCACTCCGCCTTATCTTACCATAGCTGCGCAACTTGCCGACAAACAGCAAGCTGTATTTGAAGCCGCCGTTACATATTTATGCACCATTGCCCAAAATGAGCCCAAATACCAAAAAGCCGTTATTGAACTTTTAGGCGCTTATATGACTAATCACAAATCTAAAACCGAGCAAATTGCCTTTATTGAAAATATGCTCGCGCAACATAAATGGTCGGTTTAACCGATATATTTTTATCGTTTGCAATTTTTAAGCGATAGTAAAAATCAACCTGTATTTTTGCTTGACAGCACTGTGTTTTTGTCCTAACATATTATTGTGACTGAATAATTTATGTAATCAAATAATGAAAGGATATAAATTATGTGTATCGGTCTTGTAAAATGGTACAACACCAAAAAGGGCTATGGCTTCATTCAACCCGAAGACGGCGGAAAAGACGTTTTTGTGCATGCAACTAAATTAGAAGAAAAAGGGATTAAAAAATTAAATGACGGACAAAAAGTCAGTTACGAACTTTATGATGACAGAGGTCGCATTGCCGCCGGCAATATTGAACTTTTATCATAAAGCCTGTATTTATCATTTTCATTAAGGCTTCGCTATTTTTTAACGAGGCCTGTTATTTTGCAAACACACCGTTTTACACACTGTTTTATTTTTTTTCCAACGCTCTTACAATATCTTCGGTCACTGTTTTGGCATCACCGTAAAGCATTATTGTGTTATCGGCATAAAATAACGGATTATCAACCCCTGAATATCCGGCGCCTAAAGAGCGCTTTACAAAAAACACCGTCTTGGCTTTTTCCACCTCCAGTACCGGCATTCCGTATATCGGCAGCGCCCTATCCGTTCTTGCCGCCGGATTGGTAATGTCATTTGCCCCGATAACATACGCCACATCAGTGGTCGCAAGCTCATGATTTGCTTCATCAAGCTCCAAAACATCATCATAAGGCACATTAGCCTCCGCGAGCAACACGTTCATATGCCCCGGCATACGCCCTGCCACCGGATGCACGGCAAATTTAACTTCGACTTTATACTTATTTTTCAAAACACTTGCCATTGTCTGCAAAGCGTGTTGCGCTTGCGCCGCTGCCATGCCATATCCCGGAATAATCATAACTTTACTTGCATTTTCAAGCACAAACGCCGCGTCTTCATAATTGCCAACATGCACATTTTTTTGCTCTGTTGATACCTTTGTTTTATCCGCCGATGTTTTACGACCAAACACAATGGCAAATAATGAACGATTAATCGCTTTAGTCATAATAAATGCCAAAATTGTGCCGCTTGCCCCGATTAATGCGCCGGTAATAATCAACCCGACATTCGCCAGCGAAAACCCAATACCGGCGGCCGCCCAACCTGAGCACGCGTTCAGCACTGAAATAATTATCGGCATATCCGCCCCGCCGACCGGCAGCGTTGCCAAAGTGCCAAGCAACATTGCCGTCAGCGCCAACAAATAGGCCGATGTTATACTGCCGCTAAGCGCATATTCCGCCCATAACGCCGCCAATAAAAATAGCAAAATTGCATTAACCGCATTTTGCAACGTAAAAACTCCAAAATCAGAACGCATAATTCCGTGCAATTTTGCAAATGCAATTACCGAACCGGCAAAAGCAATACTGCCGATAACAATTCCGACCGAAACCTGAAACGGATATAAAGTGCCGTTCCAAACTTCTGCCAACCCGATTAAAGTTGAGGCCAATCCGCCCAAACCGTTAAACGCCGCTATCATCTGCGGCAGAGCGGTAATTTTAACTTTTAATCCGCTGATAACCCCGACAACGCCGCCGGCAAACATTGCTAAAAGTATCCAAATCAAATTATGCTCCGGCAAAACTCCAAGCGTTGCCGTAACCGCAATTGCCATACCGGCAATACCGAGCCGATTTCCGAATCTGGCCGTTTGCGGCGAAGCCAATCCGCGAATAGCGGCAATAAACAAACAACCGGCAAGCAAATAAACCAAAAGCAACCACTCATTTTGCATTGTTCTTATCCTTTTTCTTAAACATTGCCAGCATACGAGCAGAAACCGTAAACCCGCCGAAAATATTCAGCGAGGCTAAAAACACCGCGGCTATACTTAAAATTTCCGCTATTACGGCATGCGCATAAGCGGCGGTAATCAACGCCCCGATTATCACCACACCCGAAATGGCGTTGGAAACGCTCATCAGCGGCGAATGCAACGCCGGAGTTACTCCCCACACCACATAATACCCAACAAAACACGCCAATACAAAAACTGCAATCAATAACACCAAAATCATTTGTCGTTCTCCTTATCGCGATATCCGCAAAGCGCAATTGCCGATAACAATTCATCATCAGGCGGCAAATTAAAATTTTTTCCGCCGTACATTTCAAGCAAACTAAGCATATTGCGCGCAAACAGCTTGCTTGCCGTATCAGGAACCAAGGTCGCCAAATTGCGGTTGCCGATAATTAAAATATCGTCACGCAAATTTTCCGCCTCTACATTACCGTCAGCCATATCAACAATCACCGCATGCGGAGGCATAACCGAAACCATAACCGCGCTGATTAATTCCGGCGCCTTTCCGTCAGCGCTTAACGCTGTGGTGATTAAAATATCCGTTTGCTTTAATTGTTCAGTGATAACTAATTTTTGTTTGGCTAAATATTGCGCCGATACTTCAGCCGCATATCCGGTACGGTTTTCAAAATCGGCGCTGTCATCAACCGATAAAAATCTGCCGCCCAACGATTCCACCTGTTCCCGCGCCGCCGCTCGCACATCGGAAGCGTAAACAACCGCTCCCATGCGCTTTAAGGTGGCGATTGCCTGTAAACCGGCAACACCGGCGCCAAGTACCAACGCTTTGGCGGGAACTACCGTGCCCGCCGCCGTCATCATCAGCGGAACAGCCCTGTTTAACAAGTTCATACCGAGCATTGCCGCTTTATATCCGCCGATATTGCTTTGCGATGATAAAATATCCGCCGGCTGTGCCCGTGAAATACGCGGCATACGCTCTAAAGCCAATGCCACCACACCGGTTTTAGTTAATTTTTCCGCCCGTTGCGGATATTTAAAACTTTCAAAATCGGCAATTAAAATTTGTTTTGCTCGCAGAAGGCTGTATTCTTGCTCGTCAACACCCCAAACCGATAAAATAATATCAGCATTGTCAAAAATGTTTTGCCGATTGATAATAATATCGGCACCGGCGGCTGAATACAACTTATCCTCAAAACCGGCGGCGCCACCTGCGTTGCTTTCAATCATAACCTCAAAGCCCCAAGCCTGTCTCTTATACACATCTCCGAGCCC
>CALETM010000313.1 GCA_937920765.1 uncultured Alphaproteobacteria bacterium
ATATGATTGAGGCGCTTGGTTGCGGCGTGAAAGAAAATTATAAAGAAGAAAATTTGCGCTATGAAAAAATAATTATCATGACCGATGCCGATGTTGACGGCGCGCACATTACTTCTTTGCTGATGACTTTCTTTTATCAGCATATGCCTCAGCTGATTGAAAACGGGCATTTGTTTATTGCCACTCCGCCACTTTATAAAATTGTGGTCGGCGGTAAAAACTATTACGCGCTGGACGATGCCGAAAAAGACAAGATTTTAAATAAAGTGGTTAAGGGTAACCAAAAGCCGGACATCAGCCGCTTTAAAGGTTTGGGTGAAATGAGCGCGCAGCAACTGAAAGAAACCACCATGGATAAAAATAACCGCATGCTGTTAAGGGTTGAAATCCCGAGCACCAATACCGAAGAAGGTCGTGAAGAAGCGTTTGAAACCCGCCGCCGTGTTGAACAGTTGATGGGCAAAAATCCGGAATTGCGCTTTAAGTTTATTATTGAGCGCGCTAAATTTGTTGATGATTTGGATATTTAATGATACGTCACGGCAAGCGAGCAACTGCCGCTTTTGCAGTTGTTGCAAAGCGTTGATATAGTATTTAGGTCTAAATCGCGCAGGCAGGTTACATATTTATTGCATGCTTTATCTCCATGTATAACTGCAGTTTGTGAAGATGAATCGGTGTTTTTATTAGTTGTCCTTAATCCTGCTAAATCAGCGGAATTTTCTTTGGCGGCAATGACGATGTTTCGGCAGACTTCGGCACCGTCAGCGGTGGAATTGAATTCAAATTTTATTACACCGATATTATCTTGTCTTTGTGAGCCGTCAGAATTGGTCCATTTTGATTTTGACCAAGCAACTCCGATTTTGTTTTTAAACCATATATCGCTTAATTCTGTTATAGGATTATAAGCGTTACGTTGGTAAACAATACCATCGGGAAGCAGGTTCGTTTTATACAGCAGTTGGTTATAATAAGCGTTGTTATCGCCGCCATGTTCCAGTTTATCTTTAATTGAAAGCACATTATTTATCAGCATATTTACCGCTACGGCGTGCTGATTTAGTTTATACTTCATCATTGCCTTAGAGTAACCGGCAATCGCCCCGACGGACAGGACGCCTATTATCGCCAACACCCCAAGCATCTCCACCATTGAACGACCGGATTGTGTATTCATGAGC
>CALETM010000314.1 GCA_937920765.1 uncultured Alphaproteobacteria bacterium
ATTTTAACCTATTTCATTTTATAATTTTGCCAAATTTTAATCGGCGGAGAACAATTATGGTCAGTAAAAAGAGCAGCAAAAAAAGCAAAACCATCAAGGCTAAAAGCGGCAAAAAAACTCGCAAAACCGGCAAACGCAAATCCTCAAAAAAGCTGTTTTGGCTTAAACCGCTGCTTGCCGTATGCTCCGGCGTTTTTATGTTGCTTGCGGCATATATCGGCTATTGTTACATTACGCTTCCAGATGTTAGTGACGCCGTTTCTCACACCCGCCAGCCTTCTACTACCATAATTGCTGAAAACGGCAACGAGATTTTTACTTTCGGCAACAGCTTTTCCGAGGTCATTTATCTTGAAGACCTGCCTTATTATGTTCCGGCCGCGATTGTAGACGTGGAAGATCGTCGTTTTTATGCCCATTTCGGGTTTGATATTATCGGCTTTGCCCGCGCCACGGCTGTCAATTTAATCAAGCGCAGTTACGCTCAAGGCGCCAGCACTATTACACAGCAGGTTGCCAAAAATTTGTTTTTAACTCCGCAAAAAAGCATAAAGCGCAAAGTGCAAGAATTATTGCTTGCCTTTTGGCTTGAAGGCAAATTCAGCAAAGAGCAAATTTTAACCTTATATATCAATCGCGTTTACTTAGGTGCCGGCACCTACGGTATTGAAGCGGCAGCCAACCGTTACTTTGGCAAAAGCTCGCGCGACTTAAGCCTTAAAGAGGCTGCAATCTTGGCCGGAATGCTCAAGGCTCCGGCTCGCTACAACCCCATTAGCAATCCGCAAAAAGCGCAAGAACGCGCCAAAGTGGTGCTTAAATTAATGTTTGAACACGGCACCATTACTGAAGCGGAAATGAACAAAGCCTTAAAAGAACCTCTGCACGATGTTACCAAATATAAAGTTGAAGGCGCCCGCCACTTTGCCGATATGGTCTTAAATGAAGTAAACGCCTATATCGGCGAGCGCAATCAGGACATTTACGTAAGCACCACGCTTGACCAAGATTTACAACAAAAAGCCGAATGGATTTTACGCGACACCGTAAATCAAAACCGCGGCAAAAATATCAGCGACGGAGCAATCGTAATTTTAGATTACAGCGGCGCGGTTAAAGCCTTAGTCGGCGGAGTTGATTACAATAAAAGCCAATTTAATCGCGCGGTTCAGGCTTTGCGTCAATCAGGTTCAGCCTTTAAGCCGTTTGTTTATTTAACCGCTCTGCAACAAGGATGGAAACCGGATGATATTATCAGCGATTCTCCGGTTAAAATCGGCAAATGGCAGCCTGAAAACTATGATAAAAAATATTACGGCGACGTTAGTTTAACTTATGCCCTCACCCACTCGCTTAACCTTGCCACCATTAATTTGGCGGAACAGTTAAACCGCAAAGATATTATCAGTAATGCCCGTAAAATGGGCATCACTACCGATTTACCCAACACTCCGGCATTGGCTTTGGGTGTAGCCGAAGTAAAGGTTATTGATATGGCTGCGGCTTATGCGGTAATGGCTAACGGCGGCAAAGCAATTTGGCCGTACAGCATTACGGAAGTATATTCCAAAGACGGTATTCAACTTTACCAGCATGACGCCGGCGACACTTTGCAGATTATTAATCCCGAAATCGTCAAACAAATTACCGCCATGCTTGAAAACGTGATTAATAACGGCACCGGACGCAAAGCCAAACTACCGACCTTTGCCGCCGGTAAAACCGGAACTACCCAAGATTATCGCGACGCGTGGTTTATCGGTTGGACGGATAAATATATTGCTGCCGTTTGGCTTGGCAATGACGACAACAGCCCGATGAAAAATGTCGGAGGGTCATCGCTTCCGGCGCAGATTTGGCAGAAAATTATGCTCACCACTGTTGACGTAAGTTCAACCGCCGCTAAAAAAGAGAAAAAGCTCAAATTCATACCGTGGTGACACAACTTATGCACACCCCGGACTCGTAAATATTGCAAAAAAAAAACGCGAGCTAAAATCTTCTTAAATTTAA
>CALETM010000315.1 GCA_937920765.1 uncultured Alphaproteobacteria bacterium
CTAATATTCAATAGGATTGATTTTAATATTATACAAGGAGGAAATAATGTTAGGAAAAACAAATGCAAATATTCAGAAAGGGACAAGCGGAGCAACCGTTACCGCGGTAAACAAGACCGGCGAGGCTATCAACCAAGGTGATAAGGTGTGGATTAACAACGGCTCACAGATTGCGGGCAACCTATTGGTAGTCAACCAAAATGTTACAGGCGGTGTAAACGGACCGGTTATTGACCCGTCGGGAACTTTCGGTTGGTCGGCAAACGTTAAATATTCGCTTACCGCCGATACCATTACCAAGATAGGTGAAACCGCCGGCGCCGGTGCGGGCAAAGTTATTTACGGTGCCGGTAACAGTATGTTTATTTACCGTGATACCGGTGCTCAACGTTGCGATGCCGTCAATCAATATTCACTCGGTTCTTTCAGCAACCTTATCGCAAATGGCAGTTATATGTTGATAGGTAGCGGAAACGGTACTCTTAAAAAAGTGGACTTGAATACCGGCGAAGTGCTTAAAACTTATTCAAAAACAGCTTCAAACGAAGGGTGGTATGTTTCTTTCGGTAATATCGTCTATTACTTTGGTAGTAACGGAAGTACAGCCAAAAAATGGGCGGTTGATGATGAAACCCTTGCTGTTACCGAAACATCTATTCCTTTTGACAACGGTTCTGTTATATATCCGACCGGTGTTACCGCTGACGGAAAATATATAATATGCGGAAGAACTTCACAATTAATGTTTTCTGCTGCCAACTTTGTCAGAATTGTTGAGCGTATCAGTGAAGACCATCTTAAATGTTTGCCCGAAAATGAAATGCCGGCAGATTTACAGCCTTATTTCGGTACTAAAAAAGGCTTTATAAGCTTTAATCCCAACAACGGGGTTTTAGCTGTGGTAGTATCGCCGACCGATTATGTTGTTATGCAATATAAAAACGGAGTTTGGCATAAGTTAAACATCGATTTGGGTTATCCTGAAAACGCAACGGGAGTTACTTGCGGCGTAACTTTCAGCAATGATATGAATCGTTGTTCTATCGGCTATAAATCCGCAAGCACCGGAACTACCACACAAGCACGTTTTGTAAATTTAACCACTACAACCAATTTTGTGGCATCTGCTTATAAGCCCTATAATATCAGTGCTGAAACAGTAACCGGTTTTGCCAAAGGCGCGGCAACTGTTGACGGCTCGTTCGAGGCGAGCGTGGCAAGTGCTGAATAAAACAGCCTAAAGGCGGAAAGGAAAAGCTAATAAAAATAGTTTGTGAGGGGAGGTATGGGCAGGAAAGTATAGGTAAAATTATGGATTTGGTGCCCCCGAATTCTCAAGTATCTGAGGTGGGGAACATTGCAAGTCAAGCAGAGATACTTCCTCCTCACAATGCTAACTTTAATAATATCTCATTTTCACAAACAAATGTCAACCATTTTGAAAAAGTCATAACAAAAGTGTAATGTTTCTATTTTACTATGACAAAGTTCGGCGTGGGGATTGACAAATTCTAATAGTAACTGCATAATGTGTTGTATAGATAAATATCAATGGTGGAAAAATGAAAATATTTTTAAATGGCGTAAAAGAGTTTTGTAAACTATGCCTTATTGGCTTTTTCGTATCGTTTATAGTTGTCGGAGTGCCGGGGGTTATAATACTGTCATGGGATGATGAAGAAAATATTGAACGATGCATGCAAGAGTTTCCGGAGCGAACGTATAATGAATGCGAAAGCGCCGTTGCTTGGTAGCGGGTTTTATGAAGATGGTAACTGTGAAGAAATGGTTTCTAAGAGCATTAAACGTAATTACTAATATTTCAGAAATGCTTTTTATTAGTTTTCTTGTTGTTTCAGCATTATCGTATTGTTTATGTTTTTGGTTGTTTGAATATGTTATAAAATAAC
>CALETM010000316.1 GCA_937920765.1 uncultured Alphaproteobacteria bacterium
TTATTGTGTTTTCCAAATATTTTTTTGGGAAGATAAAAATCTTTACAAATTATTTTTCGGGTTAGGGTTGTATATCTGGTTCGGCTTTTGCTTCGGCAGTTGGCTCGGCACCGGATGTCCGCATAACTGGTATGCCGTTGTTTCGTTGATTGCCGCGGCTTTGTTGTTTGCGCAATTTTGTTTTTTCAAAAAACGCTGGCAGGCATTTTATGAAATGAACAGACCGCTTAAAAGGCTTAAAAAAGTTCATGTTTTTGTTATTATGGCATTAACATTGTGCTTTTGCGGCGTTTACGGATACTGTAACGGTCAACGAGTTAATTACCGCCAAATGCATGCAGAGGTGTATACGGTAATCGGGTTTAATATTCCGGATAAGGAGACGGGTTTTATACCTAAGATAGATAAAGAACCTCATCTCTTTGTACTGCTTGAAAGTCCGGTTGATTATTCACAAAGACTGATAATGTCCGAGCGGTTTAACTTAGGCGATACCGTAAAGATTTTTCACAACAAAGTAATTTGATTTTTACCGCTCAACTTAAAACGTGAGCGGTTTTTTTATACTTGACACAAATAGCCGGTTGTATTTTAATAAATACTGTTTGATTTATAATTTTTTCAATTATGTATACATTGGCTTTGGCGGGTTTAATTGCCTGCGGTTTTGCTTTGTTGCTCGCTTTTATATTTTATATACGCGCGCAATGGGTGTTTTGGTTTTACTACGGAGAAGAGCTTTATTGGACAATAGGTTTTGCCATGGTTGTTTTGTTCGGCATTGCTTACCTGTATTTGGTTCTTCCGCCTGACGGCACTAATATTTTTAGCGCCTCGCTTATTTTTCTGTTTTTATCGGCGGCGCAACTTATGTGCGGAGCCGAACGATTTGATGACATGTCGCGTATGCCGTCGTGGCGTTGGGAGCGATATGCCCGAAAATTTTTATTGCTTTTTGTTGTTGCGGTAATTGCGGTGCGTTTTGCATTTGTCGGTTGCTTTGAATATCGGGAAAATTATCGTTGGAATCATGCCGAACCGGTTCAAGAAAATTCTGAAATAAGGGTTTTTAACGGTAAGCAGATTACGCGTCCGGTTTCTAAAATCAGGCAAGGTTATGAAGAAATAACTTCTGCTATTATCAAAGAAAAACACCGTATTGAAGAACAAAAAAAGCTTAAACAAAGAATGTTAAACAAAAGGCGCTACTAAGCGCCTTTTTTAAGGCTTTATTGCCGGTTAAGCGGAAAA
Organism: uncultured Alphaproteobacteria bacterium; assembly: GCA_937920765.1. GTDB lineage: Bacteria > Pseudomonadota > Alphaproteobacteria > RF32 > CAG-239 > CAAFZY01. Next base: position 1,252 of record CALETM010000316.1, read on the forward strand.
TATATTCGTTTTTACTTATAGCATGTTACAAAAGAATTGTGTCATATGAAATAATTAACAAACAAGCATAGTCAGAATTACAAAAATTGCAAAAATCATCAATATCTTCTATTGTTGCTTTGTGTAAATCGTTGCCTTGGTGTTCATATAAATATAGTTTTCCGAATAAAGAGGTTGAATGATAGTCGTTACTCAACAATACATCTGAATTATTTGACCTCATTTGAATATACCTTAAATTATCAGCGTTTTCTTTGGCAATGGTGACCATGTTGCGGCATATTTCACGGTCACGGTTTGTTAGTTTTTTTCCTGAATGGGGCAGCTGAGTAACACTGACATAATCAATGTGATCGTTATTGAGAGCGTAATATATAAGCGTTTTATTGTTAAAATTATCATAGATGTAACCATCTTGCTTATTGTATTTCATTCCGTCGGGAATGAGGTTGGCTTTATAAAAGAAATTGGTGCCAATGTTGTCTTTTTTGGCACGCTTCAGTTCAGGTTTTATTTGAATGGCATTGTTGATAAAGGTATTAAAGCTTTCCGCCTGTCTGTTAAGCTTATGCTTAAACATTGCCTTAGAATAACCGGCAATCGCCCCGACGCTCAAGACGCCAATAATTGCGAGCACGCCGAGCATCTCAACCATAGACCGACCATTTTCTGTTTTCATAATAAAAATCTCCTCAAAAAGTTAATTCTGAGAAGATTTTACTCCGCGTTTTTTTTTTGCAATATTTACGAGCTGTCTCTTATACACATCTCCGAGCCCAC
>CALETM010000317.1 GCA_937920765.1 uncultured Alphaproteobacteria bacterium
AAAAAAACGCGAGCTAAAATCTTCTTAAATTTAACTTTTTGAGGAGATTTTAGCTCATGAAATCAAATTTCAGCCGCTTTTTACACCACAGATTGTCATATTCGGGCTTGACCCGAATATCCAGGTGGAAAAAATTTGCTAATTGGTTTGACCTGGACACTCCGGTCAAGCCGGAGTGTGACAGCTTGTGTGCCGGCCGGTCTATGGTCGAGATGCTTGGCGTGCTTGCTATCATCGGAGTCCTGTCCGTCGGGGCGATTGCAGGTTACGGAAAAGCGATGATGAAGTATAAGCTTAACAAGCAAGCCGAACAACTCAATACGATTGTAAATGCCGTAGCGCGCAATACGCATAGCTTTGATAATTTGTTAGCAAATAAAGGCGCGTTTTATATAACTGATATTTTCATGAAAATGGGTGAAATTCCGAGCGAAATGCACTCCGGCGAACGTTATATCCGCGATATATTTAATCTTTATTGGAGTATAACTATACTAAACTTTGACACCGGCACCTCATTAAATTTATCTGTTGACGGAATAAGCGCTTTAAAAAATAAATCAACAAATAATTTGGAAATTTGCCGCAACATTATTACCGTTGCTAAAGAAAATTCTGACAGTATTGCTTCAGTTTCAAACGTAATTTATAATCAAGACACTGACAGTTTCACATCAACCAATTTATATGGCGATAATTATTGCGCCTCAAGTCGTTCATGCTTAAAAAACTTGAGCTTGGACGATATTTATAACTTTTGCACCAAATTTACCGACGGCGATAATATTCCTCAACTTAAAATAACCTGGGGGATTAAGTAATTTCATTTTTCCGAGGCGTGTTTTACTTTTTGTTCAATTATATTTTCCGCGTTATGCCAAATTAGCGGATAATCATCTTGAGCCGACCATGGCTCGTATTTTTTAAGCATCTCATCAAAAATATTTTCATCAATCATTAAAGCAGCGTCATCATTTTTAGTTCGCGCCAAAACTCGCTTCTTAGCCTCATTAATATCGCATTTTATCAGATGAAAAACCACATCGTCCGTCAAATTTTTTGCCCAATTATAATATTGTTCGCGACTTTCATGCGTCCAAAACCCGTAATCAAGTATCACATTTTTCCCGCTGTTGACGCATTCTTCCGCCAGCGCCTTGATATAATCATCAACAAGTTTGTATTTTTCTTGAAAATCCGACGGCGCGCGGCCATAACGCTCGCGCATAATTTCATCATGCGTGAATCTCACCGCCGGCAAACTTTTTTCCAGCATTTTAGCGATTGTGGTTTTACCAAAACCGATAAAACCCGTCATTAAATGAATACCCGGCATAAAAAACTTTCTCTGTTATTTTTCCCTTAAACCCGCTTGCGCGATTTTTGCCATTGTAAAAGCTTTGTTATGAATTTTATCCGCCACCGCATTTTCAGCACCGTCAACCTTTTTAATTCCGCTAATCTCCGGAAAACGCTGCTCCATATAATCTTGCACCGCGTGCGCATGAACTTCAATCGGAGTGGCGGCATACAAATCCATATACTCCGCGCTTTGTTTGTCATTCTTTTTACGGTCATAATAGGCAACATAGCACATATTGCAATCAAATATACGGTCAACTGATTTGTCATTAAAACTTTGCGTATCTTGCCTTAAATGCGTTCCCTCATGCAATAAAACCGAAACGGCAAAAAAGTTATCGCTTTGTTGCAAACGTTCTTCATTAAAATAGAGCGTGTCACCTTGCTGGTACGCGGCGTTAATATGCGCGTCTTTATTCAATCCCGCCGCCAACAATTTAGCTCTTTCCTGCTCTTCGGTAAAAAATTCAATTTTCGGCGCCACCCCGTAAACATATTTAAAAACTTCCGCCGCTTGTTTAACCACCTCTTTTTTATCATTTAGCGATGTTTGTCGCCAATTTTTGAGCTTATCACACAGCTCCGATTGCCCCGCTATCAACGAGGCGTATCTTTCAGCCGCTTTTTTCTCGGCTTTCCAAAAGCTCTCCGGAAATTTAATTCCATACAGCGTCGCTTTAATATTTTGCTCATTTTTAGCACACACTTTCAGCAATTCGTCCGGTTCTTGCCATTTAGGAAACACCGCCTCCAAATAATCAAGCTTCTGCTCGGTTGAAAGCTCTGCAATTTGCTTGGGCGATAAAGAAGTAAACTCCTCTGCCCGCTTTGCCTGCAATTTTCTTCTTGCCTGATAAAGAGGAGCAAAATTTTTAGAAAGCGCTTGCAAATCAGCAAATGAAAAATGCTCCATTTTATTATCCCTGATAATTTCTGAAACTTTGCGCTCATCTTTATGGTAACGAGGAGTAAATGTCATCTTGCCTTGCTCATCAACAGACATTTTGCACCGTTCTATTAAATCAGCAAATTCATTAATATCCATGCCGGTTACCTTTCATTGTTTTATTTTAAATTATCATTTTTTCATATTATGTTCAAGCAAATTTTCTTCCATTGCCTTTTTGTAAAAAATATCTTATAATAATGCTATATTTTAATCGGAACACCGCCATGGATTTTGAAAAGCTTAATGAAACCAACTGCCGCATCAGCAACATCAAAAATAACGATCGCATTTTAATCGGCGGCTCGTTTTTCGGCAAATTAGACTTAGCGGTTATCGCCGATACCGATAATTTTGCCAAGTTATTTCAAACCGCTGCTAAAAACGCGCAAATTTTTACCAATAATGACGGTATGCAAAAATGGCTCAGTGGTCTTGCCCCTGATTTTAATGCTGAAACTTTTGCTCATTTGTGCGCTTTTGACAATGCTCTGCGCAAAATGTATCCTGAACTTTCCGCTCACCCTGACAAAAGAAATTTCTTTTATGACGGAAGTGATAAAACTCTGTCTGAAGCGGTAAATGCCGGTGTTTGCCAATGTGCCGAAATCGCCGTTTTAGCGCAAGCTTATTTGCAGCAGCAAGGCATTGAAAGCAAATATTTCGGCGGCGAGTTGCTGCATTCTGCTAATGATGAGTTTGGCGAGCCGCACAGCTTTATAACTCTGAAAACATCAGGACAAGACTATATTTATGACCCCGCCAACCCGCTGCCCTCAAAAAATCTTTGCCTGCCGCGCATTGCAACCATTGAGGCAACACCATTGCAACAAGCTCAATTTGAAGCCAAAATCCACTCTGGCGGCAACAATCGCAACTGTGCTTTTCTGGAAACAAAAGATATTTTAACCAAATCAAGCCGATATTATGGTTGCGGCGACGGTATGAATATTTTTCCGTCATTTATAATTTCAAAAAACAACACCCCGCCCGCACCTGATAAGAGTCGCGATTTATAATCGGAGATAAAATGGCTCACATTAATTACATAAGCTCTTTCAATGAATTTTTATCGCTTCCCGAAAATACCAAAGATATGGAATTTCAAACCGGATTAAACGACAATCATGCATGGAAAATGCACATTTTTCTTGACCAAAACAATTGCACCGTTTCAAACCGGCTTATCAAAAACACCGCCGAATTTTTAATTAAAAACAACATCAGCTTCAAAATGGGCAACGGCGGCGACGACGGCAAAGTATTTACTGTTTATGTCGGTGAATATAATAAAACCTTGCGTTTGGCAACAGAACTTAACCGGCGCTTTGGCGCACAATATGCTCAAAATTATCCGACCGGCGGCGCGCAAACTCCTGAAGACCGCAAAATATATAACAACATCGGCATACGCTTTGAAGGAATTAACAGCAATCCTGAAGATTCATTATTTGCCTATTACGGACATAACGGTATTCCGGCGCTTAAACCTGATTTAGCTTTTGCCGGAACACAAAATTGGCAACTTTCCGCCCTTGCCTGTCATATATTTTTAGCTGAAAAATGCGGCGCAAAATATCTTGGCGACAACTACGGCAATCAACCGTGGGCAAATCAGGCTTTTGCCGACCTGCCGCAAAAATTCAGTTCTGAACAAATTAACAATTATGTTACTGATGCCTTAAAATTTATGCACGCCACTCATCAGGAACGCTTTATTTATCCTAAAAATTTAGTACCGACTGAAAATTCCGTCACCCTCAGTGTAAACGATATTATTAAAACAAACACCCTCACGCCAAAGCAACAGGCTGTTGCTGATTCCATCTGCCGCAAATTTAAAAACCACAGCCGCTAAAGCTGTGGTTTTTAATTTTATTTTTCGGTCTTTGCCAAGCTTTTAACCGGCTTAATATATTTTCTGCCGCCCGAGGCATCGCCTTTAGCCTCCGATTTTTTAAGGCAAAGCATATAAAATTCATCATAATCACTGGTGCATTCATACAGCTGCTTAAAATAGCACGGCTGAATCACAGGATCTGTTGTTCCTATATGCAAAGTTCCGTAAACTTGAACAAAACCTCTTCTGCCGCCGGTTGCCTGATGCATTCTGGCAGCTTCTTCCGCGCTCATAACGCAGGGTGCAATTCCAAACATTTCATTATATTTAACGGTGTCAAAATTATCTTCAAACCCGTCTAACATATATTTTGTAAACAAAACGGTTTTACCGTCATATTTTTCCGCTATTGTTTTGCGCCCGCCCGGCTGCATAAACTCGGCATATACACAGCCGAACCCTTTGCATGATTGCGGAAGGAACGGTCCTACATCATCAAAAGTGTAATCAATTTTTTGGCTCGCGGAAAGCGCCTGTCTGACTGCTTTTGCCTGCGGATTATCATCGCAGGCGGAGAGCAGTATCGCCACTGAAATTGCGGCTGAAATAATTTTATAATTCATTACTTTTCTCCATTTGCTTTTTCGGCATTTCGTCGTTCCAGCGTTGCTATTAAGCACGGGTCATTATCCGGACGATGATTTTTTTGTTTTAAGATTTTACCGTCTTTAACACTGTATGTAGTCATAAGTATACCATGCGTGCAATACAGCGCCACATCGGCAACTTTGTTTTTGGTAGTGCAGTGATGATACAATATGCCGTTATCATAATAAACATCATGATATTCAACATCACCATGATTATATTTTGACTCTACCTCGGTCAAACCGTTTTCATAATATGTTCTATGAAAGCCATTCGGTTTGCCGTTTTCAAAATTATTTTCGTATTTCATCTGTCCGTTTTCATACCAGCTCTTGAAAAATCCGTCAAATCCTCCGTTTTTAATTGTCATTTTAAAGTGCGGTGCGCCGTTTTCATAATATATGTTAATATGCCCTTCATATTTTCCGTTCACAAACTCGCCTTCTTCATATAACTGCCCGTTCTCATAATATATTTTTCTGACCCCGGTAATCGGCTTGCCGTTTAAATCAACGCATTCCATTTCAAGCAGCATACCTTTGCATGACGAATTTTGTTCATTAAATTCCGCATCGTTCGCCATAACCGCTGCCGGCAGCAAACAAGCCGCGGCGCTTAAATAAAACAACTTAAATTTACGCATTTTTCTCTCCGCTGATATAAGTTTCAATCGTATTTTTTATCTTCTGTTCCACATCAAGCTCTATAAAACACCTTTCGGACAGAGAGGAAATTTCAACATCGGTATTTCTGCGCTTGGCTTCTGCTATAATGGCAAAATTAATTCCGCATATCTGCGAATTTTCAAGCGGTGTGATTTCATTAATCATTTGCGCTTTAAGGGAGCCGTCTTCATTATATTCTTTATACAGCCCTTCCGGATTGCAATCATTTAAAAAATATTGTTTTTTCAGATTGCCCTCCCAAAAATATTCTTTAGCCTCGCCGTATAATTTAAATGCGGTTTTATCTCTTCCGGCATATTTAATTTTTTGCATGCCGGCTTCAAACCTCAACACATTTTTGTAATAAACTTTGCAAACATAACCATCATCAGTATCTGATTTAACCCGCTCAATCTGCTCATAATCATTAGCAATCTTAAATGTTTCGGGCTGACCGTCTTCAAAAGCAACTTCATATTTGCCGCCCTGCATATCCATATTAATTGCGCTTAAAACCCCGTTGCTAAACTTTGCCGTACCGTTCGGCAATTTAATTTCACCGTCAAGCTCATCGGCGGCATAATTTGCCTGCAAAACCGCTTTGCCGCCTTCATAAACCGCCGTAAACCCGTTGCGTTTGCCGTTTGAGTAATTGATTTCTTTAACAAGTTTTCCCTCTTCGGCATATTCGCTGTATTTACCGTTTTCCAACCCGTTCAAATAAGTTACTTCAACATTAACCTGCCCATTCGGATAATAAGCCTTAAACACACCGTTTTCCACACCGTTTGCAAAATTGCCTTCTTCGGCAATTTTGCCGTCGTCAAAATACAAAACAAAATGTCCGTGGCGCTTTCCGTTCTTAAAATTCATACTCTCTTTCAGCGCGCCGCCATTGCCGTATTTTTTTACAATGCCGGAGATAGGCTCCTGCTTTTGGTTATAGCATTCCGCGTCATCATTATGACACAAAAGCTCATTATAATCATACTCATGATTACAGCCGCCTGCCGCCGCCAACGCGCCGAGCATTATCAAAGCTTTTTTACTAAAAAACATCTTCAATCTCCAACTGATAAATTTATGGCGCAAGCCTATAACAGCATGCGCCATATTGCAAGAAAACACTCTGTTTTTTTACACAATTTTTATCCGAACAACTGCCCCGGTAACTTTAATTTTTCTTTATGCGGAAATTGTTTATCAAAGTTTTCTGCTTCCGCCTCGTCAACAAAATAGCCCTGCGGCGTTGCATATTCGCCGGTAACACCGTCAAAATAACCTTTAATCAGCTCTTTAGCCAAAAAGAATGAGGCGTCTTCGCCTTCCGGCAAACCATGATACCTGATGCCGAATTCAGAGGCATAAGTAAAGCCGCTTTTACCGTAAAAATCAATATTTCCCTCAAAACAAACTGCGCCAAACCCAAGTTTTTGCGCCTGTTTCAATGAATAATCAAGCAACATTTTACCGTAACCTTTGCGCTTAAACTCCGGCGCAATGCAAATCGGTCCCATGGTTAAAATCGGAACAGCTCTGCCGTCATCAGCTTTGATACTTGCCTTCATAAACATATTTTGCCCAATAAGTTTGCTGTCTTTTTCCATAACAAAATCAAGCTCTTTTACAAAATCAGGATTACTTCTCAGTTGATGCATAACAAAATGCTCCAAGCACCCCGGACGATAAACGTTCCAAAAAGCTTCTCTGATTAAATTTTCAACATCGTGCTCTTCTGACTTTTTTTCCAAGCGAATAATTACATTTTTATCCATTTTTACCTCCAGCATTAACTATTTGCCTATTAAATTCATTATTGTTCGGGTGTCAAGACCTATAAGCGCCGAATTTAATCAAACTGGACCTCCCATGCCGGATTATTATGCGCTGTAAAACATAATTTCACCTGCTCTGCGCTGCATTTTTCCACCGCCATATTTTCAGGCAATTCATCAATAGCAAAATATTTACTAGCTACCGTCTCAGAATTTGGCTTAAAATCCCCGCTTATAACTTCGCACTCAACAAACACTTTGCAAACACCGTACGCATACGGCGGCAAATTGTGCAAATTGCGGTCTTGCAACGCAATTAAACGTGTTGCCCGCACCGTTAAACCCGCTTCTTCCGCCGCCTCTTTTTCGGTGTTTGTTTTTATACTTTGATTAAAATCAACCCAGCCGCCCGGCAATGACCAAGTTCCGTTCTTTTCTTTCACCAACAAAATTTTATCATCCTTAAAAATTGCCGCCCGCGTATCAAGTTTCGGGGTTTGATAGCCGCTTTCATTACAAAATAAATTTTGTACTTTTTCTATTTTCAACCCGCTGTACGCGCTCAATATTTCAGCTGAAATATCTCGCAATCGCTCAAAACGCTCTTTATCAAAAACATCTTTGGTATACGCCAAAGCGTTTTGCGCCAACGCCTGAATCTCCGTTGCCCATTTAAGCCATTGTAATGAATCATTTTGCATAGTATCATCTCTTAAACATATTACCTAATAAACCAATTTAACCTTTATCCGCCACAAACGTCAACCGTAATTTTTCTTCATTTCATTTTACAAAACTTGCAAAATTGCTTTAAATGTAAAACAGGCGCAAAAAAAATACCGATAGTTTGCAAAAACCATCGGTATTTAATTTTCAGATATAAAGCCTGTTAAATTGTTAATTTAGCAATAAGAGTACTGCCGGCATACGCAAAATATACCAAATACAGCAACAGACACCCGCACAACACAGCCTGTCTCTTATACACATCTCCGAGCCCACGAG
>CALETM010000318.1 GCA_937920765.1 uncultured Alphaproteobacteria bacterium
GAATAATCTAATACATATCCACGTGATTTCATCTTTTCGGCCAGAATCTCGCTAGTGGCATTAATACGACACCAACCAAGGGTGCTGTATGCTTTGATTTTATCCAAATTTTCTTGTTTATCAAAAGATAGATTTTCACTTAAAAAAGGTACACACTCCAAAAAAGAATATGCGCCACGCATAAAATAGTGTGCCGAGCCATCTGATTTTTCAAGTTTTATAAGCTCTATTTCAGGAGAATCAGAAGGTTTTAAATAGTTAAGTTCTTTTGCCAATTCTTTAACAACGTCTTCTGTTCTAAACGTATAATCAGGATAAATAGATTTAACTGCTTTTTGTATGTCTTCTTCTTTTATTACAACATATTTATTCGTTTTATCACAACATAAATAAAAGATTTGACAGTGCTTTCCATCGGATTCATAGACAGAAAGAAACTTATCACGTTCATTTTCTTTGTCGTTTTTTATATAAAACCCATCTGCGATTTCGTATTTTTTATTTTCACCCTCAGACATCTTCTTTCCCCTTTATTTATTGAAAGATAGAAATTCTTCCAGTTTTTGATTGAATACTGACTGCTGTAAATTATTGCATTTTTGCAATTCATCAGCATCAAGAACATAATCTTTCATAACCTGAGCAACGGCTGAATTTTGTTCAGATAATCCTTTGTATAGTAATTTGTGTTCTTCTGCAGGAATTCCCTTGCTTAAATCAACTTTATACCCTGGCGCCCTATCTCCCCATTCATCAAAATGTTTAGTCGCAAATGAAACCGCAAAATTTCTTTTTTCATCATCAATGCGTACACCTACATCATATAATGCAATATAATCACCTTTAATAGCCGGGGCTGCACCGCCGCCCATATTTCTTGTATACTTTTCGCTTTTGGCGCTCTGTTGACGTGTAAATGACATTTCAAGCGTTTTTCCTTCACGTTTGATTTTATAAGTATGAGTCGCTCCATCTTGACTGACACTTACCGTGGCTCCTGATTTTTTGTATTGCATATTATTCATTACACTTGTTCCTTTAATCAGTTCTTATCTTTTTTGTTACCCAATGATAAACACAATAAGATTTTAAACTTGTTACTTGCTCAAGCCATCTTTTAAGGCAACCAAAACCGCAGGATCAAGCGTCTTAGAGCCTTTTTGTTTTTCTTGGTTTTGAGTCAAAATAAATTCCAATGCTTCGGTATGATTAGGATATCCGCCCCAGAAACCTGTGCCGCCTTTTTTTCCGATACCGGCACCGCCAATCCAGCCACCAAAGTGATCATATAATACTTCCGTTTGGTTCGGATCCCAAGGCGCAGGACGTTCACCGGTTTTATTGCCTTGCAATTTGCGGCAAATATCCTCAGGACCAAAATAATTAACCTCACCATCAGCCGAGAAAATTGCAATATTTTGCGGCTTATCTGGATCAAACAATCTGTCAGTTACAGTTGCTGTTTTGGAATGTGCCATTTTAATAACAGTAACTCCGCAAACCTCACGGGCTCCGGCAATAGCTTCCTCAGCTTGTTTTTCTTGTTCCGGCGTAACACCTTGTGCAGCTCTGTCAAGATAACGAATTTGAGCAATTTCTTCTTTGCTTGCACCCAGTTCCAACATCGCCGGAATATATCCGCTGTCATTGGCTGCAATTAACTGCATTTTACGCGTCGGCTGAACACCGAGCAGCTCACACACTTGTAAAATTGATGCCGGCTTGCCCGCATTTTCATTGTGATGGTCAACGTTGATTGTACTTTCCGGAATGTTAGAATCAATTACCAGCTCAACAATCACCGGAGTCTTACCTTCTTTGGCAACTTTTTCAAGTTTATCACCATATTTTGAGGTTGAAGCACCCCAAGCCAATTTTGCATCACTATAGGCGACACCTTGTTTATCAAGCAACTCTTTAATGGCTACCATTTCAGCATCTGCACCACCTAAGAAAAAATGTAAATTATCTTTGTTCATAAATTTGCTCCTTAAAAAGTTTGATTTAGATGTTGTTTACATTATGGCACAAACCAACGTTTAAATCAACCACTTTTTATATTTTTAAAATTTTTATCAAATTAGCTTATAAGCATTGTAAATGCTTATGTCTGAGTGTTTTCCGAGTTTATTCTAACTTCTTAAAATGTTCTTGATTTATCAGTTGGGCAAAAACGTTCTATTAAATGTGCCACTTTTTAACATAATTTTGGAGGATTATAGTATGGCAATTATCGGATATATCAGAGTGAGTTCAAACAAGCAAGCACTTGCACATCAGCGTTTTGAAATAGAAAATTTTGCACTTAAAGAATGTATAAAAATTGATACATGGATAGAAGAAAAAATATCAAGCCGAAAAGCCTTAGATAAGCGTAAGCTCGGGGAATTACTTAATAACTTAAAAGAAAACGACATTTTAATCACCAGTGAAATATCCCGTTTAGGACGTTCCTTGCTTGAAGTTATGAAAATTTTAGAAATCTGCCTTAATAAAAATTGTCAGGTGTGGACAATAAAAGAAAATTATCGCCTCGGTAACGATATACAAAGCAAGGTGCTTGCCTTTGCTTTCGGACTTGCTGCTGAAATTGAAAGACAGCTTATTTCAGAGCGCACAAAATCAAGCTTGGCAAATATTAAGGCACAAGGTAAAAAACTTGGACGTCCATTTACGGCAGAGTCAAAAAAGCTAAAATTAAGCAAAAATGCCAAACGTGTTAAATCATTGTTGGCAAAAGGATTGAAAAAATCTGCCATTGCCCGCATTTTAGGCGTTCATCGTTCAACTGTCCGGCATTTCATTGACCGAATGGAAGCGCAAGCATCATCTTAAACAACCTCAAACATTCAATTTGCCCTTTCGTTTGCAACTACCAATCAAAACTAAATCCGGCTGTTCCGGTGCGATTTATGACAAAATGGAGTTTACGCACCGCCATCAGCACGATAGTCTTCTATGCATTTTTTTGCAACAACCTTTCATTTGCATTGCAAACCAGCCAGCAATAATTTAACTTATATACTTTTATTTATTAAATGAAATATGGGGTTAGTAGCCGCGGTCGGGAGGAAGTTCAATGCCTTCATAAAGGTGTTTTTCGGGGCTGTATGTAATGTGCACATAATCGCAATTATCCATACGTTGCACTTTGTAATTAAACAGATTTTCAATCAGAGCCGTAACGGCGTGTCCGTGCGAGGCAATCCCGATAACCCGATTTGAGCAATTTTCTGCAATATCTTCAAGTGCTGCCTTTAAGCGCATACTAACCTGCAACAGGCTCTCGCCTTGCGGAAACGGAATGGAAATATCTTCATACGAGCGACGGTAATCGGGGCAAACTTCTTCCCGCTCAAGAGCATAAAGTCCGTTCAAAGTACCGTAATCAACTTCACGCAGGCGGGGGTCAAATTTAACCGGCACCTTTAGC
>CALETM010000319.1 GCA_937920765.1 uncultured Alphaproteobacteria bacterium
AAGTAACATTCCTAATCATTTTATAAAAATCAACACTTTTTTTGTGTTTTTTGCATTTTTTTATTTTTCCTGCTTTATAAAGGCTGTGGATAGTTATTTTGATGTTTAAATTAAAACAAAACGGCATATAATAAAAACGCCGATAGTTAATTTTAAGGTCTGAAAATATGAATATTGTGCCCACTGAAAATAAAGATTTACCCGAGTTTTTGCAAAAAGAAGCATCACCTTCTAATGTAATTCCTTTTGCCAAGCCGGAACAAGCCGAACATCATTATTCCCGCAAACCGCTGTTGTTGGCAACGGTTGTTTGGTTCGGATTGCTGTTTTTGTATATTCAGTTTGCGTTGGGGTGGAGCGGACTTACCGCGCTGTTGCCGACGGAATTTGTAACTTTTTTAGCCGGCGCGTTTTTGTCATGGGGGGCTTTGGCGGTGTTTGTGGTTTGGCTGCAACGCTCGATATTGGCGGTAAATCAGGCCTCACTCGTTGAGCAAAGTCTTAAAAAGGTTTTAAACTCGCAGAATGAAAATATGCTTTCGGAAGTTATTACGCAAGCTTTGCAAAAGCAAATCAAGTTATTAACCGCGGCAACCGCCGAAATGTCGGAACAAACCAAAAAGTTAAAATCCGCGCTTGATGTCAAAGCGAAAGAATTTGCTGAAATTAATGAGGCTCTTAATGCTTTTGCCGGCGGAAACCTTGATAAGTTAAGTGAATCTGCCAACGGATTGGTTGCCGCCTGTCAAAATGTTGCAACAACTGCCGAACAGTCCTCTGAGCGGTTTGCGGCAAGTTCTGAACAGCTTAAGACCAATGCCGCCGCCTTAGTCGATGGTCTTAATCCCTTAATTAATGAAACGGTTTCAACCACCGAATATCTTAAAAACGCATTACAAGAAGATAAAAGTTTTATTTCGGAGGCCAATGCCGAACTTGAAAATTTTGCTGCCGCCGGTCGTAAACATATAGAGGATATGGCGGCGATTTTTGAAAACAACGGTAAAAATCTTGAAAAAACCTTTTTGCAGACAGCCGACGGGTGTGAAGAAATTTACAAACGGCTTGACAGCGGTATTTCGCATATTGAAAACAGCTTGAAAACTCATAAAGAGCTGGCGGCGGAACAGTCGGCGCTGCTTGATAAAAACTCAACATATCTTGACAGCAAGCTTGGCGAATACGGTCGTTTAATAAGTTTGGAAGTTGAGGCGATGATTGCTCGCTCTTCAACGCTCGAAAACAACGTTAAAGCTCAGCTTTCCGAATTAAATGAGGCGCGCGCCGGCATTGACCGTATTTTAGACGGCGCCAATAACAGTTTGGAGCAAAAATCAGATAAAGCGGTTAAAAATATTGCTAAAATTGTTGCCAATCTTGAATCAGAGCTTACCAAGCTTAACGAATTTATTAAAAAAACTGAAAATAAGAACACTGAAATTCAGACAGTCGCTGAAAAAATCACTCATAAAATTGCCGGCATCAGCTCTGATTTGGGCAAAAACGTTGATGATCTTAAATTGCGTGCGGTTGAGGCGATAGATAAATTTAACGAAGTAAGCGGCGAAGTTAATAAAAACACGGCGCAACTGACTGAAAGCGCTAATGTAATTGTGGCTAAAGGTAAAGAAGGAGCCTTGGCTCTTGAAGCGCAGAGCGCTCATATTACTCAAGCCGTAAATACGGTTGAAGAGGTTAAAGCGCATATTGCGCAAATCGGCAAAGCGCTGAATGCGACGGCCGAAAATTCCGCCACGGTTTTTGCCGCCTATAAAAATCAGATTGACGATTTTGGCAGTTTGGTAAACAAACAGGTTGAAATGTTAAATGAGAGCCGCGCTCATTCGGAGCAAGAGCTTTCCGCTATCAGACAAAAGTATGAAGACCTGAGTGTTGACAATTTTTTGGAGCGTTCGTCGGGACTGATTCAAAATTTGGAAAATATTTCCATAGATATAAACAAGCTGTTTAATAAAGACGAAGACGAACTTTGGAAAAAGTTTTATGACGGCGATCACGGCGTTTTTGCCCGCTATGTGGTTAAAAATTTAAACCGCAAGCAGATTGTTAAAATTCGCGATGAGTACGAAAAAAACACCGATTTTCGTAAAATTGCCGATAGCTATATCAGCGATTTTGAATCGTTGATGACTGCGGCGCGCAATGCTGAAAAGCCTGAGTTGTTGCTGGCAATGCTTTCAAATACCGATGTCGGCAAAATTTACTATGTTATTGCCCGCGCGCTAGACCGAATTAATTAGGCGAGCTTAAATGACCGGAATGTTGCCCAAACAAGTTTTTTTAGCCCCGATGGCGGGGATTACCGATAAGCCGATGCGCCGCATGGTGCACGCCAAAAGCGGCAATGATGTTGCGCTGATTTCAGAAATGGTGGCGATTAATGCTCTTTCGCGTAAAAATGCCAAAACTTACCGCATTGCTGATGTTCGCGATGAGCCGTATCCGGTGATTGTGCAGCTCGTTGGCGCTGATGATGCGCTCTTTGCCGATGCGGCGCAACTGGCGGCGGAATTGGGGGCGACCGGAATAGATATAAACATGGGATGTCCGGTGCGCAAAATTATTACCGGCGGCGCCGGTTCGGCCTTAATGAAAAATCCGGAGCAGGCTGCCAAAATTATTAAATCCGTAAAAAATGCCGTGAAATTGCCGGTCAGCGTAAAATTCCGTAAAGGTTGGGACAATAACAGCGTTAATGCAACGGATTTTGCTAAAATGTGCGAGGCGAACGGCGCCGAATTTATCACCGTACACGGCAGAACCCGCGCGCAAGGTTATTCCGGCACAGCCGATTGGAATATTATTAAAGAAGTTAAGAGCGCGGTAAAAATTCCGGTGGTTGGCAATGGTGACGTAAACTCTCCGCAGTCGGCGGCAGAGATGATAAAACAAACCGGCTGCGACGGGGTAATGATAGGGCGCGCGGCATTGGGCGCGCCATGGCTTACCGGCGAGATTGCAAAATATTTAAAAACCGGTGCGCTACCGCAAAAACAGCCTGCGCAAGAGGTTAAGAATACTTTATTGGAGCATATATCGCTTTTAACCGAATATTATGGCGAAAAATTGGCGTTGGCGCTCTCACGCAAATATGTGTGTTGGTATTCTAAAAACTTTCGCGATGCCAAACGTTTTCGCGAAAATTATATGAAGATAAATGATTATCAAACAGCCATTGCGGAAATTAACGCCTATTTTGACCAAAACGGGGAGGAAGAGTAATGAAAATTATTGTTGGCGGCGCCGGCAGCGTCGGACGCAGTATTGTTGACTATTTAAGCCGCGGCAACAATGACATTGTGGTGGTTGATATAAATCAAGACCGCCTCAATGAAATTTCGCGCGAGTTTGATATTCAGCCGGTTTTAGGTTCTATTTCGCACCCTGA
This sequence comes from uncultured Alphaproteobacteria bacterium, assembly GCA_937920765.1. Lineage (GTDB taxonomy): Bacteria > Pseudomonadota > Alphaproteobacteria > RF32 > CAG-239 > CAAFZY01. Next base: position 3,410 of record CALETM010000319.1, read on the forward strand.
AGTGCAAGAAAAAATCGGCGCCGAAAAAACGGATATTTTAATTGCCGCCACTAATAATGACGAGGTTAATATGGTGGCTTGCCAGGTTGGTTATTCGCTGTTTAACATTCCTAAAAAAATTGCCCGCATCGATTCGGAATATTTTTTAAGTCCGCTCTGGAACACGCTGTTTAATGAAAAAAATATGCCGGTGGATTTGGCTATTTCGCCCGATATGGAAATTGCCGAAACCATTTTGCGGCTGATAAAACTTTCCGGCAGCCGCGAGGTTTATCCTCTGGCGGATAAAAAGCTTACATTGGTTAGTTTTAAGTGCTCGGGAGCTTGCCCTCTGTTTGGCTTTAAAATTAATGAAATTTATGAAAACTTCCGCGAAATTAATTTTTTAATTGCGCAAATTGTGCGCGATAACGTTAATTTTTATCCCAAAGCCGATGAAGAATTTAAATCCGGCGATGAAATTTATGTTTTGGCGGCAACGGAAGATATTGAAAGTTTAATGGAAGGTTTCGGCGTCGGGCAAAAAAATAATGAAAATATTGTAATTTTCGGCAGCAACGCCATTGCTTATGACATTGCGCAAACACTTGAAGACGATGACAATATTTTGAGTTGCAAAATTATTACTGCCGATGCCGCCAATGCCCAAAAGATAGCCGGTACGCTTGAAAAAACTGTGGTGATTCAGGGCGAGATGATGAGTGATGTTATTTTGCGCGACGCCGGTATTGATTCTGCCGATATGACCATTGCTGTAACGGCGCAGGACAAAGACAATTTGCTGGCATCATTACTTGCCAAGCATAACCATATTTGTTCCACGGTGTCGTTGGTAAATTCGCGCGCGTACGATGACTTAATTGACAACATCGGCGATAACATAATTGTTGACCGCTCTACCGTTACCATATCAAAAATTTTGCAGGATATCCGCAAGGCTAACTTGTATAACGCTTATTCGTTAGGGCGTGGTTTCAGTGAGGTTTGGGAGCTTAAAGTAAATGAAAACAGCCCGCTTGCCGGTCGCCGAATTTCCGATTTTATTTTGCCGGAACGCTGCAAAATCGCCGCGCTGATACAAGGTGAAAAAATTGTTTTTGCTCCTGTCGCTGAACAGGTTAATGACGGCGATATTGTAATTGCGATGGTATCGCCGACCGGCATTAAAAAAATGGAACAAATCGTCGGGTATTGATAAATTTTAATATGAAAGACTGATTATGAACGAGTTGCAACATAAAATCAGCCGCGAGCTGTCGGAATTTAAAAAGTTTAAGCAAAATTACAGTTTTGAATTTGCCGATTTAACGGAAATAAACGAAGTTTTGTATTGTAAAGGCAAGCCATTAACCGATAATGAAGGCAAAACCGTTCCGGAATGCGATGAATGGATAAATGTCGGTTATAAAATAAAATCGTCAACTTCTAAAGTGCTCTCAAACCTGTTTCCGTATCGGTTTTGGTTTAAGGGGGCTGAGCTTTATAGCATTGAGGCGTTTTTTCAGGGGCTGAAATTTCCTGACCCCGATATTCAGCGTTTGATTTTCACATACAGCGGCACCGATGCCTACCACGTGCAAAGAACAAGCGAGTATGATTGGCGGAAAACCGGAATTTTATATTGGCAGGGAGCGCCCGTAAACCGCCACGCTCCGGAATATGCTGATTTGGTTGATGAGCTGTATATTTCCGCTATTCAAAATCCGCTGTATCGGCAGGCGCTTAAAAATGTGAACAAATATATTTTACATTCAATCGGCAATCCTGATGAAAATGAAACAGTGTTCACTCGTAAGGAATTTGAAACTCAAATCAACGCGCTGTCAGCGTTTATAAAACAAATATCGTGATAAAATATGATTGAACGGCTCAAAAAATATAACTTGCGTTTTGTACAAAACACTTCTCGCGGTGATATCTCTTGCCCCGAGGTTTTTGAATTTGTTGATCGCCAAAGCGGCTTAATTTTATGCGCTCCTCATGCTGTCCGTAGTTTTGTTTGTAAAAAAGAAAAACCGGCTGATTTATTTACCGGTGCCATTGCGCAATATTTAGGTATCACACGCGGTGTTTCAACTCTTATCCGCACAAAATTTACACCTTATAAGTCAATGGTATCTGATTATATTGAAGAAAATCATTTACAAAATCATTACTTTTTGGATATTCATGGTTTTAACCAACCGATAGACTATGATATTTGCTTGGGCATTGGCAACTTTCCGGCAGCAACATATCCGTATCTGGAAAAAATTATCAAACTTGCGGAAAAGTATGAACTTAAAGCGGCGGTTAATTATTCCGGTTATACCGGAGTTCGCGGGTTGACCGGACGCTATCAAAAAACGTTCGGATGCCCTAATGTTATTCAGCTTGAAATACAGCGTAAACTCCGCGATTTTTACGCGTATTCTGAAATTGTTAAGAATGTGACCATACCCTTTTTATCTGAAATAGTGACAATTTATATAGTTTAATTTTAAT
>CALETM010000320.1 GCA_937920765.1 uncultured Alphaproteobacteria bacterium
TTATGATTGTAAAATGCGCGGCGCGAAAACTCACCGGCTTCAGCAAGACGGAAACCATCAATTTTTGATAATGAAGCAAGCACCGAGCTTAAAACCGCCCGTGAACCATGGCAGTGAATTTCAACAATATCTTCCCCCGTAAAAGAATGAGGAGCCTTAAAATATAAGAGCAAAGACTTATCCAATGTTTCATGTGAAACGGAATCATTTATATCTGTAAAATAAGCATAGCGGGCTTTAATTTCTGTTTTTTTAATATTAGTCATCAAACTGATAACGTCAGTTGCTTTACCGCCCGAAATTCTGATTACAGCAACTCCTGATTTACCGAAAACCGTTGAAAGAGCATATATTGTTTTATTATCCATTTTAACCTCGTTGTTATTAAGCTAATATAAACGATATTTGTTAATATTTTTATAAATTTTCGATTTTAAGCCCATGGGAGCGTTTTTTAGATTTTTTTAACGGTTATATTATATCTTATCTGAAAATACGTTCTATGAGCTTTATACGAGCTCATTTTTTCAAGGGTTACAATATGAAAAAAAAGCTTATCATTTGGGATTTTGACGGAGTAATCGCCGATACCGAAAAACTGTGGTTAAAAAATCGGCAAATTTTAATGAAAGAAGCCTTAGGTATAGATTGGGATTGGCAAACCATAAATCATTACTTACGCGGAACCGGTGATAAAACCAAACGTATTGTACTTGATAATTTAGGCATAACCACCGATGATGACTTTTGGGATAAAAGCATTGAAATGGATATTAACACCATGCGCACCGAAGGTTTTGAATTAACCGACGGTATTGAAGATATTTTCAAACTCCCGATTAAACAATGTATAGCCACCGGCGGCGTCAAAGACAAAACCGCTGAAAAAATTAAAATCACAGGTATTCAAAATTACTTTCCGGCCGATAAAGTTTTTACTATTGATATGGTAAAAAACGGGAAACCGGAACCTGATTTATTTTTACTTGCAGCTGAAAAAATGGGCGAAAAACCTGAAAATGCGGTTGTTATTGAAGATTCAATTGCCGGTCTTACCGCTGCCATTAAAGCCTGTTGCCTGCCGATTGCTTTTTTAGCCGGCGACATTGAAAACGACCAAATACACCTTGAAAAAGTTAAAAAACTCGGTGTTAAACATATATTTCATAATATGAAAGATGTAAAAAAATTAATCACCGAACTATTTTAACCAAATAGCATCGGTAATTTTATTAGTCAAAAAGTCTTCATGTTCATGCAGTTCTTGTTCCATAAGCGGAAAATTACGAGGTTCACGGTAAACACGTGCCGTTTGCCCCTGCTCTGCTTTATGTTCAGAAACCGCTTCTGCATCAAATTTCATAGTCGGTTCTGCTCCGCCCAAAAGCTCCAAATAAACCTCAGATAAAAGTTCCGCATCGAGCAAAGCTCCGTGCTTAGTACGAGCAGAGTTATCAATATTAAAACGGCGGCATAGCGCATCAAGATTGTTTCTGGCTCCCGGAAATTTTTCACGGGCAATTTCAAGAGTATCAATCACTCGGCTTTGCGGATAAGTCGGAAACCCTTTATGCTTAAATTCATAGTTAATAAAATTTATATCAAATGAAGCATTATGAGCGACCAAAATACCGTCTTCACCGACAAAATCGATAAAATCTTGCGCAATTTCATGCAACTTAGGATAATTTTTCAAAAAATCATAAGTCAAGCCATGTACTTTAACAACTTCTTCCGGAACATCGCGTTCAGGATTGATATATTGATGATAAGTGCGGCCGGTCGGCATATGATTAATTAACTCAACAGCCCCGATTTCAACCAATTTATCACCTTCTTGCGGACTCAAACCGGTAGTTTCAGTATCAAAAACAATTTCTCTTAACATTTTATGCCCATTTCATCTATTAATGCCGCCAGTTCAGCTTTTAACATGCCGATAGATTTATCGGTATCAACTACATAATCAGACAAAGCTATTCGATCAGCATTACTCATTTGCACCGCGTTAATTTTTTCAAAATCAGCCTCAGAAATATTATCACGCAACATAACACGTTGTTTTTGCACATCATATGGAGCATTAGCAACTATGATATCAGTGCAATACTTTTCCCATCCCATTTCAAACAACAAAGCTACATCAACAAATATAACATCTTCACCATAACCGGCAGCTTTGCGGATTACCGATAAAAACTTTTGTTTTAAAAACGGATGGGTTAAATTTTCGAGTTGTTTAAGTTTAATATTATAATCAAACACAAGCGTGCGTAATTTACGTTTGTTAAAAGCTCCGTTTTGCCAACTTTCAGGAAAGTTTTGATAAATAACATTTAAAAAACCACCATTAAAATATAAACGTCGGCACCATTTATCAACATCATAAACGGCAAAACCAAGCTTACGAACAATTCCGGCAATTGTAGTTTTACCACAGCCGATTGATCCGGTTATTGCAACAACTCTCATAAAACTTCCTTATTTTAACAAGTTAGCATAGTTATGCACATATTAGCAGAACATTGTGTATAACTTTATGCTCTTGAGCAGCTGTCTCTTATACACATCTGACGCTGCCGACGAATAGAGAGGTG